>JBFLXS010000085.1 GCA_040755795.1 bacterium
TGTTGTTTGTGTCATAAGTTTGTCCTCCTTATTTTAGTTAGTTAATACTTTTTGTATAGTATACCATAAAATCTTTCGCAGGTCAAACTTGACACTTTATCATATCATCTCTGCGGTGAACAGTTACGAATTTTCTTCCTCAAGAAATTGTTGTATTCTGATAATACTTTTTGCTTTGCCCGTAGAGGTATCAATTTCAACGAGGACGCCGCCAATTTGACCTATACCTTTAGCCACTTCGAATCTTAATGGTATTTGAGTCAGGAATTTTTTTAAAACTATTTCCTTTTTTATACCAATAATTGAATCTCGAGGACCAGTCATTCCGGCATCAGTAATATATGCGGTTCCTTCAGGCAATATTCTTTCATCTGCGGTTTGAACATGGGTATGTGTGCCAATGACTGCACTTACCTTTCCGTCTAAATACCAGCCCATAGCTACTTTTTCCGAAGTAGCCTCAGCGTGCATATCTACAATTATGTTTTTTGTCTTTTCTCTTATTTTAGTAATTTCAGGTAGGACGACCCGGAATGGACAATCTAATTCATCAATGAAAACTCTTCCGGCTAAATTTATCACACATAACAGGTCATTTTGGACTTTATAAAGATTATATCCTCTTCCGGGAACTCCAGTGGGATAATTAAGGGGTCTTAAGATATTTTCATTTTCTATTATTTCATAGATTTCTTTTTTACTCCAGACATGGTTACCACTGGTTAGAACATCTACGCCCGCAGTAAAGACTTCATTTGCTGTTTTTTGAGTTAATCCAAATCCGCCAGCAAGATTTTCACCATTGGCTACACAGAGGTCAATTTGATATTCTTGTTTAATATTAGGTAATAATGCCTTAATTACCTGTCTTCCCTTTTTTCCGACAATATCACCTATAACTAAAACTCTCAAGATATATTTTGTTCCCTCCTTCGGGTAATCGGTAAAAGGTTTTTTCGTCACCGATTACTTTTTATTTTGCATAAACTACTTCACGAGTTTCTCTAATTATGGTTACTTTAACCTGACCAGGATATTCTAATTCTTCTTCAATCTTCTTAGCAATTTCTCTTCCCAGAGCAAATAATTCTGCTTCATCTACTTCGTTAGATGAGACGATAACCCGTAGTTCTCTACCTGCCCGGATTGCGTAAGATTTTTCTACACCACGAAAAGAATTAGCAATTTGTTCTAATTTTTCTAATCGGCGGATATAATTTTCCAGGCTTTCTTTTCGGACACCAGGTCTTGCGGCCGAGACAGCATCTGCGGCTTGAATTAAAACTGCTTCGACGGTTTTGGGTTCAATCTCTCCATGATGAGCGGCAATAGCGTGTATTATTTCAGGTGATTCACCATATTTACGGCATAAATCGGCGCCAATAGAAGCATGTGAACCTTCTACGGTAGAATCGATTGATTTGCCAAGGTCATGGAGTAATCCGGCTCGTTTAACTAAAGGGACATCTACATTTAGTTCTGCGGCCATAAGAGCGGCTAATTGAGCAACTTCGATACTGTGTTGTAAGACATTTTGACCAAAACTGGTACGGAATTTCAATTTACCCAGTAAATACAGCATTTCCTTGTTAAATCCATGAACACCGAGGTCAAAAGTAGCCTTCTCGCCTTCCTCTTTTAGTGATTGTTCTACATCCTTTTCTACTTTTGCAATTACCTCTTCAATTCTTGCGGGATGAATCCTTCCATCTGTAATCAATCGTTCTAATGAAACTTTAGCAATCTCCCTTTTTATTGGGTCAAAGCCCGAGAGTATAACTGCTTCTGGCGTATCATCGATAATCAAATCCACACCGGTCAAATTCTCGATGGTTCTTATATTCCGTCCTTCGCGACCAATTATTCTTCCTTTCATTTCATCACTTGGTAATGCAACTACAGAGACTGTAGTTTCAACTACCTGGTCAGCCGCACATCTTTGAATAGCCTGAGAAATTATCCATTTAGCCTTCTTTTCCGCAGTGTTCTTTGCCTCATCCTCTATCTCTTTTATCATTTTATTCGCTTCATGTCTAATCTCGCTTTCAATACTTTGAATCAACATCTTTTTGGCTTCATCACAACTTAATCCTGAAATACTTTCTAATTGTTTAATCTGGTTTGATTTTAACCTCTCTATTTCCTTTTTTTCCTGCTGAAGTATATCTTGGAGACTTTGGTTTTCTTTTTCTTTTCTCTCTAATTTACCCAATTTTTGTTCTAAACTTTCTTCTTTCTGTCTAAGTCTTGTCTCTAATTTTTCAAGTTCAAGTCGTCTGTTTCGAGTTTCCCGTTCAAATTCAGTCTTTTCCTTATACAACTCATCTTTTGCTTCAAGAAGTGCTTCTTTTTTTGCTCTTTGCGCATCTTCTTCTGCCTCAGCAAGTATCTGTCTACTTATTTCTTCAGCCGAAGAGGTTTTAACCTTTTCGAGATATTTACGGCCCAAATAACCCAAAATAGCACACAGTAGCCCTGTAATGAGGACAGGTATGATAATATTACCTTGCTCCACTATCTTTACACCCCCTTAAAATGGGTGATGTTCTATTGAAGTGTGTTTTTATGTCAAACCCCAGGAAGAAACAAAGGTGGGAAATTTGATTTGATAAATATTTTTATATTTTTTCCTGTAATGGTTTTATTTATATACATTTTGTTTATCTCCTAACACTTAATCGAACACTACCCGAAATTTTTAAAATTCAAGTAATTATATGATACATTATTTTTTAAAAATTGTCAACCTTTTTTATTGACTTAAATGATATATTTTATTAAAATATATATTAGAGGGTAGAAGAGTGAAGAATATATCGTTGGCAAAAAAAAATAATATTTTTATCCAGGCACTATCTCTATCATCTTTAATTTTATTTTTCTTGATGGGAATTATACTCCTGAATATTGATTTAAAAAGAATCTATCAATTGAAATCAGAAATGATAACAATCTGTGAACAGTCAGCCTCTAAAGGTGCTTTTTATCTTTTAGAAGGAATTCCCATGGTAAATTTGATTGTAAATCATTTTATTAAAAAAAGTGGTTTTGAGATAGATAATATTTTGATTAAAACAGAAGATTTGAAGATAGAAATCCTTTTAACTAAAAAAATAAGGCTTATCTCTGGAGTAATATTCGGTTTTAGTCACCAAAAGATAAATACACGGGCTGTCGCCTATCATCAACCTATGCAAAAAATATGGGAATTTGATACCAGGTCTCATATTCATTCTTCGCCTGTTATCCAGGAGGATATTTTATATTGCGGAGTGGCTTCAGGATTTATGTATGCACTTGATATAACGACGGGCAGAAGATTGTGGAGTTTCGATACATCTTCCGGCATCCTCTATGATAAAAATGGCGTGGCAGTAGAATATGAAAATTATAAACTTAATCGAGGTGGCTGTTGTATTCAATCTAATCCCATAATAAGTAATAATTGCCTTTACTTTACTGTACTTAATGCTGAAAACAATCCACAGAGATTTACCTATCTTTATAGATTAGATACTATGACTGGTTCTCCGCAATGGCTTTCGCCTACCTTGATTAGCGATGGCTATGGTCGAGAAGATTATATCTGGTGTAATTCTTCTCCAGTGATTTTCAAAGATACTTGTTATGTAGGCAGTGTGGAGGGAAAACTTTATGCCATAAATATTGACAGCGGTAAAATAATTGATAATTATTCTACTTCTGGCTCGATTATTTCATCACCATTGATTAAAGATGAAATTATTTACTTTGGCTCAAATGACGGTAAATTAAGGGCACTTAAGATACTCAGATCAGGAAAATTGGAATTAAAATGGGCATATCCCTGGACAGGCTCTTTAGAACCAATTAGATGCAAACCAACTATATTTGCCAACAAGGTATATTTCACCGCTGGAAAATATTATATCTATGCGGTAGATATTCAATCTGAGGAATTATCCTGGGCTTATGATACATCAGAGATAAATATTAGCCATTTTGATATTCTTTCTTCGCCAGTAATTCAAGTAACTTTTAACGGAGAAAAACTTATCCACTTTGGCACTGGAGAAGGTGTTGCAATTTGCTTAAAAGAAGATAATAATGAAGTTGAACTGAAATGGAGGCGAAATTTAGGAGTTAAAATAGAATCTTCCCCGGTTATCTCAGATGGGATAATTTATTATGGAGTTAAATCTGGTCAGGATAAAGGATGTTTATTTGCTTTAAGTTCGCTGGATGGCACTATCCTGCAAAAATATTACATTAAAAATAACCTTCGTTCAACGCCGACAATTCATAATCAGACTTTATATTTTGGTGGCTGTGATTCCTGTATTCAGGCAATTAAAATGGAATAATGGGAACGCAGATAAACGCAGATTTTCAAGATTTTTTAGTTACCAGGATACAATTAAACTTTTAGTTATTTAACACTACCGAGTAATTAATCTTTGTGTCTTTGTAGTATCATTTTAGTTTTTATTATCCTGATAATCTGCGAAAATCTGCGTCTTATTAACTTGACTGCCTACTGGTTACTTTTCTGGAGGTTATTATGAGGATGAAAAAGAAATACCTTTAATTCCAAATATAACCTATGGACTTCAACCTGAGGAAGATGAAGGTGAGTAAGGTATGATGTTAAATAAGATTTTAATAATAGTTGCCATTATCGTGGGTCTTTTTTTAGTCGGATTAATTACGGATGTCATCCGGCTACATTTGATAAAAAACAGAGTAGAAGGATATTTGGAGGAGATAATTAAAGAAGGGGCTATTTTAATCGATACACCCCGGGCGACTAATAAAAAGATAAAACAAATGGCAAAAAATTATGGTATTTTGTTAAATGATGAGGAAATAATTATCAGTCCCTCCCTAAATAAGATAACCATTAATAAATCCTTATCCATCAATACTTATTTTGCCTGGCTTGTTGGTAAGAAAACAATTACATTATTTCTCCAAAGACAGGCAGAGATTTTAAGAACGATTTGCCCTATTACTGAATTAGAAACTATTTCTCTGGGAATTATTCGACCTTCGGGGTTAAACTTTGGTTTTTTGTATAAACTTGCCAGACAGCCAGAAACGAATTTGTTGGAAGAAAAATTAGTCGGGCTGGATTTTGGGTCTGCATTTTCTAAAACACTTAAAGTAGGCAATATCTTTAACCTGCGTGAATTAAAAGGGAATGAATTGGAAGAATTAGTCAGTCTTTTTACTGGTGCTTGTAAAAGTGATTGTCGTATAAATAATTTCTCACCACAATGTCCTAAATTATTAAAAATACCGGTTGTCGAAATTTTTAAACCCATCCCTTCAATGGTCAAAGTAGTAGGGTTTGCTTGCTTTTTTATCGAAGAAGGGAATAACGAAGTAATCACAGGTTACTTTGTTGAACATTATCAGCCTGGTGTTTCAGATGATAGGGTTAGACACGATTTTGGTCTACGAACACGGAGTAAAATAGAGATTATAATAAAATAAAAGTAACCGTTCACCGCACAGACACAGAGACGCAGAGAAAAAAATAAAAAACTATTTACCATACACTTCATTCCATCCCTGATTTTCATCAGAGCAAGCTTTTAAGAACCGACATATCATGATTGATTAACAAATTTGGTTTTGATGTTTTATGTATTACCTAATCTTTTCTGTTATCTAATTTATTTCCATGTCTTCTCTGTTCCTCTGCGTCTCTGCGGTGAATTACTATCTGAACGCTTACCCTTTTTTTAACCGCAAAGAACGCAAAGAAATCGACCGCAAAGAACGCAAAGATTAAAGGTAAAAGGAATCATAGAAAATTCACGAAACTCCAGTCTAAGTAAAGTTTTGAATAATAAGTGCTATATTTTTAAACTCCGTTAGGAGTGATATATTTGTAGACTATGATAATCCTTAAAGAATTCAGCTCCGTAGGAGCGAAATGTTTAACTGCACAGGTGGAAAAATTCAGGGAGTGAAGTTTTGAGGATGATTTCCCAAATGTCACTAATTTCCTGCATAAATAGAGTCTATAGTCTTGTGTCTGATGTCCAGTGTCTGAATCACAGGAACGGTTACTGTATTTCCTTCTGCTATTTTTAAAAGGCTATTGACTATTGCCACTGCGACCGGACTTCCGCCTTTTCTTCCCACTGAGGTAATAAATGGATATTTCATATGCAGGAGCACCTCTTTTGACTCAACTGCCTTAACAAAGCCAACTGGCACACCAATAACAAGTCCAGGGGTGTAAATTCCAGCATGGATGAGTTTCATTGCCCGGTAGAGGGCTGTGGGCGCATTTCCAATGGCAATGATACCAATATTGTTATTTTTCTGTAATGCCATTTCTATTCCCATTTCTGCTTTTGTTTTATCTTCTGGTGTTTGGATTTTAGATTTTGAATTCGAAGAATGTTGCGAAGCAAAATTTTGGATTTTACAGATAACTCTTCCATGCCAGTTTTGAAGCAATCTCTTATTTATCCCTGCCTCAACCATCCTGACATCCACAAGAATATCTTTTCCCGCCTTTATTGCTCTTATTCCTGCCTCTACGGCTTCTGGGTGGAATCGTAGATTTTTAGCAAAATCAAAATCTGCACTGGCATGGATAACCCTTTTGACAATGGATAATTCAGGAGCACGGAAGTTTGTTTCACCCAGTTCTTCGCCAATTATCTCAATGCTTTTCTCCTCTATTTCATCAGATTTGAGTATTTTAACCTCACGGATATTCTTCTTTGTTCGTTCCAGGACGAGTCTGGCGATATTTTCATGCACGCCCAGAGGTTCTGTGAGGATAAACTCAATTTCGTTATATCTCTTTTTTGCCTCTGTAATCATTTCGGTTATATCTTCTTCAAAATGTCTTCCCTGATAGAGGAAATAAGGATGGACAATGATTTTTTTTGCGTTCTTCGAGATGCAGGTCTTGACAGCGTCAAAGAAATCAGGCCTCTGGAACTGTAAAAATGCTATCTCAACCAATGGTATCTTACCTATCTCCTTAACCATTTGAGCCATTTGAAGGAGTGTTTTATTGGTTTCGGATAACCTACTGCCATGTCCTAAAAGCAGGATTGCGTCCATTTCTTTAACCTCCTGATTCACTATAGAGACACAGAGACGCAGAGAAAAAATTAAAATCTATTGTAACTATTCAGCCACAGATGGACACAGATGAAACAGTGATTGTAACTATTCAGCATACCAAGCAAGTAGAAAGTAGGAAGTAGGAAGTAGGAAAGGGGGAAAATACTTCATACTATTTTACTCTTAAATGATGGCTTTTTTGCCATACTACAAGTTGTCTAAAATCATCTAACTTCTCATTCATTTTCTTTCCCTTTCCTACTTCCCTCCTCTCCTACTTTCCTACAGGCTGAATAGTTACTTTATTTCTATATCTTCTCTGTTGCTCTGCGTCTCTGCGGTGAATTACTATCTGAATGCTTACTAATTAGTTTATTTTGGAATTATCTCCAAAAACCAGCGATTGTCTTTAAAGGTAGTTTTACCCGGGGTAAATACTACCGGTTTTTTAAATATAGGTCCATCATAGACAAAGCTGTGATATTCGCCATTTTCGCCGCATAGGTCAATGTTCCCCAATGCCTTCAGTTCGTTGACAAACTGCTCATCTATCTCTCTACCCAACCATTCTTGTCCTATTTTGTTTGAGACAACCACGGCTCTAAAGCCAGCCTGCATAAATTCTGCAAGCATCTCCTCTCTATCTGCTTCCCACAAGGGAAATATTGGGGTTATCTCCTTTTCTCGACAGACCCGCTCAATCCAATCTCGATGTTCTACAACATCAATATCGCCAAATACACCTTGAGAAACACCCAGATTTTTAATCTCAGCTATCGCCTCCTTAAACCTTTGTTCATAGGTTTGTCGGCTGGTTTTCTTCTGAACAAGCGGGATACCGATTATCTCAGCCTGGAGTTTCAATACATTTGAACCAAGTCCGTGTGAACGAGAGGAGATACCATTTTCATCCGCCATATTTAAAAGATAGGTAACCTTAACTTCTTTGCTTGCCCTAACACAAGCCAATAAGCTATCCTTACCACCACTCCAGCAACAAAAAGCCTTTGTTTTAGCCATTATAGACACCAATTATTTCCTTTATAAATTCCATCTCAAGATTTTCTCGTAACAAATCAGCAAGTTTATCATATTCCTTATCTTGAGAAAATTCGCCCATCCCTTGTTTAATGGGCAACCCCTTTTTTTTTCTCAGCTCATTTAAGAAATTATGTCGAAATAAAGGATTATCAAAAAGTCCGTGAATATAGGTACCCCAGACATTACCCGCATAATTTACTGCTCCATCTTTAATATGCACTTTTTTGTCCCCGCGTTTGATAATTAAAAATAAATACGAGCCATTAATTTTAGTTAAACCATGATGGATTTCATAACCATTGATGAGGAGATTTCTGTTTAAATCTTTGGCTTGCACCTGATATGTGCTCTTTTCCTTATTAAATTGCGTCTCCATATCAAGCAATCCCAGTCCTTGGACACTCTTTTTACCTTCCACGCCAAAGGTATCACGGATATTGTTGCCAAGCATCTGATAGCCGCCGCAAATTCCTATGATAACATAACCTTGCTCTGCCTTTTGTTTTATTACATCAGCAATTCCTTTCTCATAAAGAAACTCTAAATCATTGCAGGTATTCTTACTTCCGGGTAAAATAATACAGTCTGCCTTTTTTATATCATTTATATCAACGCTATACTCAAAATCCACTTCTTCCTGTTCAAAGACATCAAAATCAGTAAAGTTAGAGATATGCGGTAGCCTGACCACAACTATCTTTATTGTGTTTTGTTTAACCTTGTTTTTTTTAGGCTGGTCAAAAAACAGGGAATCTTCTTGAGGCAATTTTATGTCATCATAATAAGGAACAACACCAACCACTTTTTTACCTGATTCTCTTTCCAGAAAACGCAGTCCATTTTTCAAAAGGGTTTTGTCACCTCTAAATTTATTAATGATAAAGCCTTTGACTAACTTTTTTTCGGACTCAGACAGAAGTTGTAATGTGCCCAGTAACCAGGCAAAAACACCACCTCGGTCAATATCGCCGACTAACAATACAGGCGATTTTATTAACCGAGCAATCCGCATATTGACAATATCGTATTTTTTTAGATTAATCTCTGCGGGTGAGCCTGCACCCTCTATGACCACAATATCAAATTCCTGCCTTAATCTATTCAGAGATTTTTTGACCTGAGTAAATACCTTTGATTTGTAGTTGTAATATTGAAAGGCAGACATATTTCCGATTGGCTTGCCATAAACAATGACCTGGGAGTTGACATTACTGGTCGGCTTAAGTAATACAGGATTCATATCAACTGTAGGTTTTAATCCACAGGCTTGTGCTTGCATTGCCTGAGCCCGACCGATTTCCAGACCATCTTGAGTAACAGCGGAATTAAGTGCCATATTTTGTGCCTTAAAAGGTGCTACCTTAAATCCTTCCTGAAGAAAGATTCGGCACAACCCTGCTACCAGAATACTCTTCCCTACACCTGAGCCCGTTCCACAAATTTGAATAGTTTTTGCCTTTTTCATTATTTTATTTTACACACTGGTTATATTCAAACTGGTTACCGTTCCTTTATCCCAGCTATCCCAGAGATAGGCATCCTCTTTGCCATCTGCAATCAAACGCATGGCATAACGCACCTGTTCCTCATAAAGTTCGCAGAATGCACCTCGAGTTTCCATCGCTCCATTCATCTGATATGCCTCTGCCGGACAGGGTGAACCGCAAAAATGTCTTATGGCACAGCGAGAACAGGGATTAATGTCTTCAATCTTTCGCTCGGTAACAAGTTTAAATGGTTTCGATGTCAGGACTTTATTAATATCGTTTTGAAAAAGATTACCACCTTTAAATTCCTTTAACCCAATAAACTCACTACAAGGAAATAAATCGCCGTTACTTGAAATGGCAAAAAAGCATCTTCCTCCGCCACAGGGTGAAATATCGCACATCAACCTTCGACCAGTTGGAGCAATAATTGCTACCAGAACATTAGCGAAGTTTGCAACCACAAGCCGTCTGCCAGTTTTTTTATAGAGTTGATATATTTTGTTTAATGCCTTGAGATAATCCTTTGCTAAGTCAAAGTCTGTGGGTTTAGACTTGCGGGCATCTGGTAGGGTGCAGCGCACCGGGTTTAGCATACAAACTGGAACTTCCAGATGATGTAAAAATTCAACTATTTTGGTCAGTGAGGACATATTTTCCTTTGTTACGGTGCAGATGACCGAATAATTTTCATAACCTCTGAGATGATTTATCGCCTTGATGACATTTTGAAAAACACCCCGTCCATCCCAGGTTTTACGCAATCTGTCAGCCACCTGTGCTGTGTGGCCATCAAGAGAAAGCCCAATACTTATCTGCCTTGAAGTCAACCACTCTATTTCTTCTTTTCCCAGCAATGTAGCGTTAGTCTGGATACCAAAGTGAAAATCATCTCTAAATCTATCAATAGCCAAAAATAGTGCTTTTTTATTAAGCAGTGGTTCAGCACCGTGAAAGACAATTTGTGCTTGCTGGTCTTTAAAATGAGCCTTTAAGATTTCAAGTGCACGCAAGACTCTCTCAGAAGACATTTGTTTGCCATTCTTCCGTAATCTTTCCGGAATGTAACAATACGAACAATTCAAATTACAGCGGTCAGTTAGATTAAAATAAACTGCAGAAGGTTTCAACCCAAACCTCAAAGCCTCCATTTCTTTAAGAAAAGATTGTTCTTTTTTACGGTATTCCTCCAAAGAAGATGTGTTAGTCAAAACCTTAACCAATTGACTTTTCTTAACTAACATCCAGAAGGCTGTATCCGCAGATACCAATCCGAGATAATCTTTATGTTTAATATCTATGGGCTGAAGTGAAATTCCATCACCTGTATTAAAATAAATTCCTCGCGAACTTACCATAATTTTATTTCCTCCATCTCCTAATATGTAACTGTTCACCGTAAGCGTTCAGCCACAGAGGCACAGAGTTCACAGAGAATTAAGGGAATTAACCACAAATGGATACGAATTATAGCACTTATTAATCGAAATTTGACATAGATATGGCTCTGAAATTCCAAATCACAAATTCCAAATTCCAAATAAATTCGAATGACCAAAATTCAAAACATTACCTCACATAGTTTGGTATTTATTACTTGAAATTTGGTGCTTATTTGAGATTTGGTGCTTGGGATTTGGGATTTTTTCCTTATCCACTGTGAGTAAAATTTTGACTAATAACTGTTATATTCCCTCTGTGTTCTCTGTGACTCTGTGGCTATATCCTGAACGGTTACTAATTTGGTAATCAGGTTATCGGTAACCAGTATTACCGATAACCGATTACCGGGTCGTTCATTACTTCTTATCGAGGAGAATGTAATGTGAAAGACCTGTGCCTTTAGCCTTACATTTTTTGCGAAAGGCAATAACTTTTTTGTCTTTGGCTTTTGGTTTTTCCACTCTTTACCACCTCCTTTTAAGAATGCTCCTGCATAAAATTGAGTGTTGATTTTATTACTCTTCAACAAAAAACCCAACCTTCGCCACGAAGAAGATTGGGTTAAAATCTTTCCTTTTTATTCCCTTTCCGCGAAGGCAGTTATCAAATGTAGGTAGTCGGCCGGACTCAATAATCAAAAGTCCGAACTCAGATTTATAAGGTTAAACCTTATTTTTCTGTCTTCTGTTTTTTATCTTTTGATTTTATTACCGTTGCGGGACAGTGCCTTGAATCTCACAAGGACTTCCTCTACCTACGCTGATTTTGTAACCGTTCAGGATATAGCCACAGAGTCACAGAGAACACAGAGTGAATATATAACTACGAATGAACACAAATACAAAAAAATTTGGAATAGGAGGCTTTAGCCTTGTTTCTGGCAAACCAAAAGGCGAACCTGAAGATTCGCATACATTTATGGGAAGAGGTTAATTCGTGTCCATTTGTGGCTAATTTCCTTAATTCTCTGTGAACTCTGTGCCTCTGTGGCTGAACGATTACTTTTATGTGTAGCAATTATAATAGCATATTTCTGCACAGTTTGTCAACATTATTTTTTTAGTAAAGAGGATGTTGAAAAAGTCTTCACATCCAACAAGGGATTAAGACTAATAAGTAATTATTCCTTGACAATTTCTTATCTACTCTCATTATGCAGGTTATAAAGATGATCAGAAGAAAACGCACTCTTTTTATGTCCCGGTTGAACTTGAATATCTTGGAGATAACGGATACAAAGCCTGGATGGATTTCAAGGAGATTGGAAGGAGAATTGGTGAAATTAACCGCAGATTACATTTTTTATTGTAAGCGGATTGAACGGATTGAGCGGAAAAAAATAAAAAAAATCCGCTCAATCTGCTAAATCCGCGTAACTATTCACCACGAAGGGCACGGAGAGCACGAAGTGAAATTTGATGAATTATCGAATAGAGTCATTGGATGCACTATAGCGGTGGATCGAACTCTTGAGCCATGTTTGTTTGAATTCAAGTGGA
>JBFLXS010000086.1 GCA_040755795.1 bacterium
ACGCAAAGATTATAGTGCTCTGTTAAGATTGAAGTTGCATGTTACTTAGGTAATCGGTAATC
Source organism: bacterium (assembly GCA_040755795.1). NCBI lineage: Bacteria > bacterium. The sequence continues at coordinate 63 of JBFLXS010000086.1, forward strand.
AGTAATCGGAGATAACAGGTCATTGTTTTCTCTTCACCGATAACCTGATAACCGATAACTTTCTATTCTAAACATAGCAAAGCAAACTTAACAAAGCAATAGGTTGTTCACCACCTTATTTTCCTTCCTTTGCGTCCTTTGCGAAATCTTCCTTTGCGCTCTTTGCGGTTAAATCTTTATACCTTTAAAAAACTTGAACATCAACTTATATCTTCTTATCGCTAACATTAGTAATTACCCCCTTACCCTTCTGCCTGGCTGGGGAGCAAGGATTCGAACCTCAACTAACAGATCCAGAGTCTGCTGTCCTACCATTAGACGACTCCCCAATAAAATCATAGCATTCACGGATATTTAACTACTTGATGGACTCCTGGAGTAATGGAGAAGTGGATTTAGACCCAATTTTCCAACACTCAATTACTCCAATACCACCGGTTCAATTAAGAAAAGTATTTCTCCTTCTTTTACTTGCGCACCATTTTTTACCATAATTTTAATAACCTTCCCCGATACCTCAGATTTTATCTCGTTAAACAATTTCATTGCCTCAATTACACAAACAGTTTTTCCACGGTCGATGACATTACCTTGTTCTACATAAGGTTCATCATCAGGTGCCGGGGCACGATAAAATATACCCGTCAAAGGAGAAATAATTTTCTCATATTTATCCTGCTCTATTGGCACTTCTTCTTCCTCAGGAAGTTCCGGGATTAATTCCGTTTCTTGAGGGATTACTTTTTTTTTAATTCTTATTCGTCTTTTTCCTTCACAAATCTCTAATTCCTCAAGGTTGGCTGTTGTCGCCAATCCAATAATCTCATGAAGTGTCTTTTCTATATCTTTTCCCATAGTTTTTATTTTACTATATAATTTTCAATAATGCAAGCATTTTTTTTATTGATTTTAATAAAAAAATATGATATGATAATAATCAGAGGTCAGAAGACAGAGGATAGAAGGCAGAATATCTAATAAATCTGACTTCTGATTTCTGTCATCTGTCATGGGAGAGATGCTGGAGTGGCTGAACAGGCACGCCTGGAAAGCGTGTGACGGGGAAACTCGTCCGAGGGTTCGAATCCCTCTCTCTCCGCCAGTTGACATTACAAATCACACCTATTTTCTACTTAACAACTTCGCACTGAAATATTTTAGTAACTATTCAGCAATGTAGTTTCGTCATTTTTTAACTGTCTTTTTTTATCAAACCTGAAAGGTTTAAATTTTACATAACCGCAGGAGAAATCTGCGGAAACGAAACATCTACGACATCTCAACCCTAAAAGGGTTGAATTTCAGGCGATGGATAAAATTCGACCCTTTCAGGGTCAAGTAGTGCTCACGAGTCTTTTTCCGTAGATTATATCTACGGTTATGTGAAATTTAACACTTTCAGTGTTAAAACTCGATGTTCAAGTTTTTTAAAGGTATAAAGATTTAACCGCAAAGAGCGCAAAGGAAGGTTTCGCAAAGGACGCAAAGAAAGGAAAACAGGTCTATAAACGAAAACGAACTTTCAAATATTGTTAATTGCTTATAAATTTCAATGTATTAAGACTCAAGGAAGGAATTAAAAGGGTGGTGAATAACCTATAAATCTTTGCGTTCTTTGCGGTTAATTTCTTTGCGTTCTTTGCGGTTAAAAAAGGATAAACCACTTAATCTTAAAAAAACTTGAATATCGAGTAAAAGATTAATAAACAACGAAAGACCCGAAATGCACAAAAAAAAAGGAAATTTCTGTCTCTGATGAATAGATTTTAACTTTTTCTCTGCGTCTCTGCGGTGAAATATAATAAGGCTGAATAGTTACGAATACACTACTGACTCGTTGCGAGTTGACCGGTTTTAACAATTTCCGGGGTGATAATCGCAATTAATTCCGTTTCATCTTCTTTAATCGCCTTGTAAGAAAATAGTGCACCTAAAAGAGGTATTCTACCAATTAGAGGCACTCTTTTAGTTGTCGTGCTCTTTTTTACTTCAGTCAATCCACTAAGGATAACGGTATCTTTACTTCTAACATTCACTTCTGTAACAACATTTTTTGAAATCATCGCGGGGACATTATTAAGTATTCGTGACCAATCAGGAGTAGAAATAGCGGTATCAATTTTCAGGTTAATATTATTATCTGCATCTGCCACTGGTGTAATTTTAAGCTGAATACCGTAGTCAACCCATTCAATTCCACTACTTGTTGTTTGATTAACCTGAGTTACTGTTGTAGGAATAGGTATTTTACCACCTACATTTACATACGCCTGTTTACCACTTAAAGTCAGAATGCTGGGTGAAGATAGTGTTTTAGCCTTACCTTTTTCCTTTAATGCCTCTATTTCGACATTTAGACCGGGCAGAAGTCCTGCATCGTCTTTTATGATACCAATATTTAATCCTTCATTAAATCCATGCGTGTAACCTTCATATTTTCGGTCTTCAATCTTACCTTCTATTTTCCACTTAGACCCCAGTTGTAACCAATCTTTTGTGCTCATATCTACAATTTGTAAATTGACTAATATTTGGAGCGGTTCCTGAACTTCAATCAGATTTATCACCCACTCATTGAAGGCATTAGCCAATCTTTCAGCGTTTTGTTTTTCATGTTGAGTTTTAACCTGACCTTTTAAGACTAGAGATTTGCCAACAAATGAAGCGGTAATATTTTCTAAACCTTTTATTTTAGAGATTTCTTGAAGCGGGAATTCCTTTTCTATGACGCGTATGGTATGTTTTTTAACGATTTTTTTTGCCCAGATGTGTAATGAAGTTACGCCTTCATGAAGACCATTAATGAGTATTTGTTCTGGCGCGACAACCGTAGCATCGGCTATTCTCGGATCCCCAATAGCCATTTTTTCTAAATTAGGGACTTCGAGGACCATAGAATCGCCAACACCAATCATCCATTCATCGGCATAACAATGCCCGGGGATAAATAGTAAAATAATCAGCCACCCAAATAATTTTTTTCTCATTTTATATCTCCCTGGTAACTATTCAGCTTATTATAAACCACAGAGGCACAGAGAACACAGAGAATATAATAGAATTTACTACCAAATCCAATCTGTTCCATAATATATAATATCTGGAATCTTAAAGGATAATTTGCAAATACATACCCCTTTTCTAAATATATTCATTCTCTGTCTCCTCTGCGTCTCTGTGGTGAATAGTTACTCTCCTTGAATACTTACAAATCTCTCAGTTAATTCTTCAGGACTAAAACTAATTCTTGGAACTCCTTTTAGTCTTGAAGATTCTACTTTAACCAATATAAAATTAGGTCCTTCAGCCTTTAAAAATTCTTTAAATTTCTGGGTAAAGTCCTGGATATTATCGACCTTTGATATGTTTTTATATCCAAATGTCTGGACACTTTTAGATAAATCAATTTCTTTAGTAATTGTTGGTTGATTGCCGGTGGACTCATAAGATTCATTATCTAAAACAAGATGAATAAAATTAGCCGGTGAACATACCCCAATCATCGGAAGGTTACCCAGACTCATCAAAACACTCCCATCTCCTTCTACGACAATCACCTTTTTAAGAGGTGAACATAAAGAAATACCCAATCCTACTGCAGAGAGCAAACCCATAGAACCCATCATATAGAAATTAGTCTTTCTATCTTTTATGGCAAATGCCTCCCGAGAAATCATCCCGGTGGTAAAAAGGGCAAAATCTTCCTCATTTAGATTATCCATGATTATCTTAATGGCTTCATCTCGTTTCATCCGACGACACCTTCTTTTAATATTAAAGCTACTGGTTTATGTTCTTTTTCCATTGAGTTGATGGCAAAATTTAGAGATTCTTCATAATTCGATGCGGAGAGAATCCTGTAGGGTATATTTAATAAATCAAGGAAATCAGTCATTTTTGCACCCATAATTAAGTGTTCCGGAGCATCTTTGCCTTCAAAACCTCTCCAGGTAATTATCATCAGTAGCGGGAGATGATAAATGAGGTTAAAAGAAGTCAAGCCATTTATAATATTTCCTAATCCTGAATTCTGGATAAGAATTCCGCCTTTTTGTCCGCATAGAGCCGCCCCACTGGCTATTCCTAATGCCGCATCTTCTCTTGAGGCAGGGATATAGGTTATTTCCTCATCCGTATAAATATAATTAAGGATGTTGGTAAAGAGCGAACACGGCACTCCAGACAAAAAAGTAAATCCTCTTTTTTTTAAAGCACTACAAAAATCTTTTGGGGTTATCATTTTATTTACCTGCCAGAAGCTCACAACTAAGTTTATAATTTTCCATTGTGTGCACTTCCATCCAGCCGGATGTTATTTCAACAATGGCTACTTTTTCACCACCATCAATCATTTCTTGCAAAAGGTCTGTCAATGAAGCCTGTTTAAAATTTGGGGCGGTATGGAATGGTCGATTGGCATATTTTATCTTTGATTTTTCATACCAATCTTTTATTTTTTGGGTTCCTGCGGAAGAAAGAAAAGTTATGCCTGTCCATTCATAATGTCTTTGTTCTTCCGGGATGTCAGTGCCAATTTTTACCGCATAATTAGTTTTGGCTACGCTTAGAATTCTCCTTTTATTGAACACAGGAGGATTCTCGGCAGAAACTAAATCCATATCGGGTTTTTTACCCGCCCGCTCAACATAAGTTGGGTCAGCAAGAATAGAAATATCTGCCATACTTTTTAAAAGTTTATCAATCACATCTGCATCAAAAAGTATGTCTGAATAACAGATTAACACTTTCCCTTCTAACTTATCGCGGGCACACATAATTGATTCTAAATCACGGGTATTTTTATAATCATTATTTTGAATCACCGCCACACCATCTAATTGAATTTTATCCCCTCGATGTCCACCCACAACAGTAATATCTTGAATGGAAAGGGTATTAAGGGTTTCTTGTTGTCTTTGAAGGAGTGATTTGCCGCTAATATCAATCATCGGCATAGGAATATCTTGCATAATATCCTTTAAACTTATTTCATCTTCATAACTCCCAGCCGCCGGGATAATAACTTTGATTGGTTCCTGAGGTCGATAGTATTTCTTCTCCATCAACTTCATTACGGACATACCTTGAAGTTCAAAGACTTCTTCCATAGAGGCAATCTCTTTTTCAATGGGTTTTGTTGTGCCATAAGCGGCGATGGCACCAAAAGTCATATCCATTGCCTTTATTGAGGCTCGAATACCATGATTAGCATAAATGACCATTTTTATCCCTAATTTTTCCAATTCCTCAGCAGTAACCGCAGAGTAAGTAGTCGGAACTACGACTAACGGGGATTTATTATTCCATGCGTGGATGAATTCAATAATTTCATCAGGGGTTTTTGATTTAGAGTGAATAAGGATTGCGTCTGCTCCGGCATCAACATAGGCATTAGCCCGGCGCAATGCTTCTTCTTGTCCCCAGCCAGCAATTAATGCCTCAACACGAGCAATGACCATAAAATCAGGATGTTCCTGCACACTTTTCGCCGCCAGAATCTTTCCGACAAATTCAGATAACGGTGCTAATTCCTGTCGGCCGGGAATAAAACTGTTGACTTTTGGAAATTGTTTATCTTCGATGACAACCGCCGCAATTCCCGCAGATTCATATTTTTTAACCATATACATCACATTATTAGAATTCCCATAACCTGTATCACAGTCTGCTACAATCGGGATAGAAACCGCATCATTCATCGTTTTTGCTACCTCTAAATACTGACTCATCGTCAGAATATTCGCATCCGGCACAGCAAATGATGTTGATATTTCTAATCCACTTGCCCAAACGCCATCAAACCCATTCTTTTCTACTAATTTAGCACTCAAACCATCATGTGCCCCAACAATCCGAATAATCCCTTTCTTCTTAAACATCTTTCTAAGTTGGCTGGCTTTATTTTCCTTTTGTTGAGACATTATATTACCTTCCTAATAGACTTATCTTACCCACATCTTTTATTGGCCAGATGTAACTTCTCCAGATGCTCCGCCTGTTTTATATCCTCCGGGAAATCAATCTCTACCCACTGTAATCCATCAACTAATTCATAATTAAAAGGTATCTTTTTAAATAAAACTGGCAGAACATCCTCATATCCACTTTCAAACTCTTTATTATTTATCCTTTGTTCGACAATTTCCTTTAAACAATTAGCGCCTGCATCATCTATCTTTAAAAACCCAACCCATTCCCCAAGTATATCAAAATCACCTTTTAAAGCCCGACTCATCTCAATTATACGCTCATTTTTAATCCCTGCGACCACTTCTTCCTCTACACCTTTTGAGGTCGTATCAATAATCAGTAAATTATTCTTTTTTGATTGAATGATTTTTTTAAATACATCTTCTTCGCAGTAAACATCAGCATCCATCACTAAGATATTTTCTTTGAGTTCATCTTTTGCTTTCCAGAGAGAAATTATACTTCCTTTTTTAAAATCAGGATTTTCAATAAACTTTATTTTTAGTTGAAAATCATTTCTGTGGACAAATCTAATAACTTCATCTTTTTTATACCCAACGACAATAACTACCTCTTTTATTCCATATTTAGCCAGGCTATTCAAATATCTTTCAATAAGTCTTTTTTCTCCAATCTTTAAAAGGCATTTTGGTCCATCAAAATATCCCTTTAATCGTTTTCCAACCCCTGCGGCTAAAATAACTGCTTTCAATAACCTTTTTACCCCTTTTATTAGGATAACACAAATCTGGGAATTTGTCAAATCTTTTTTAGTTGACACAACAATTCTATTTTGACTAATATAGCTGGAGTTTCGTTAATTTAATGAGCCATTGAGGCTATCTGAATCCTTATCAATCTGTTTATTTTGCTCAAAGATGGCAAAATTAGGCTCAAAAGCCTGATGATTTTTTTGCAACTTATCCTTTGAAGTTGAGTTGATAAAAAATGCTTCATCTATTTTCTTCCCTTTGTGTCCTTTGCGTTACTACTTTGTGCCCTTTGTGGTTTATCCTTTTTTAACCGCAAAGAACGCAAAGAAATCGACCGCAAAGAACGCAAAGATTAAAGGTAAAAGAAATCATAGAAAATTCACGAAACTCCAGTTTAAAGAACTATTTAAATCCTTTCCAATATCTCTTTTCTTTTCACCTTTCTTGTCGAAGTTTTAGGTAACTCCCCTTTCCATATCTCAAAATCCACAATCCGTTTATAATCGGCTAAGTTCGAACAATATTTTTTTATCTCCTTCTCAACGAGTTTTTTTATCCCTTCCTCATCTTTTTCTTTAAAATAGTCATAATCAGGCACAACCACCGCATAAACCTCTTCTCCACCTTTCCTGCCTGGTTTTCCGATAACACATATCTCTTTGATACAGGGGCTTTTTAAGATTTCTTCTTCAACTTCTTCCGGGTGAATTTTCTTACCGCCAGCGGTTACGATAAGATTTTTTAGCCTGCCTTTAATGTATAAAAATCCATCCTTATCAATCTCACCTATATCTCCGGTATGAAACCAACCATCTTTTATTGCTTCTTGTGTCAGGGCAGAGTCTTTGAAGTATCCCTTCATTAAATGGGGTCCCTGAATAAGTATTTCCCCTTCATCACTAATTTTTACATTTACTTCTGGTAAAGGTTTTCCAACAGAGCCAGGGCGATTTTCCTTAAATGTATTAGCTGAGGTTACAGGTGAGGTTTCACTAAGTCCATAACCTTGAAGCACAGGTATGCCCATTAATTGGAAATTCGTGGCTATTTGTGGGTCAAGTGGTGCACCACCACTAATAAAACACCGTAACCTACCACCAAATCCCAGATGAACCTTTTTAAAAAGCAGGTATCTGATAGTAGTCCATTTCCCTAAATATTTTGACAACAGTAAAATCATCTCAAATGATTTTTTAATATGGATTGGGGATTTTTCAATCTCTTTCATCACATTTTTGTAAAACATCTGTAATATCAAAGGCACAACAATCATAATTGTGGTCTGGGTTTGTTTCATAGTGGAGATGATTTCTGCAGGTTTTAAACTCCGGAGATAGGTAATGGATGAGCCACCGTGAAGTGGTCCTAAAAATCCACAGATAAGTTCATAGGCATGATTTAATGGCAAAATAGAGAGGAAATTATCCTTAGTTCCATATTTGAGCATTTTACCAAATGAGGAAATTTGAAAAAAAAGATTCTGATAAGTCAGTTCTACGCCTTTAGGATTGCCGGTAGTCCCTGAGGTGTAAATAATTACCGCAGTATCGTTTAGTTCTATGGCACGGTGTTTAAGTTCTCCTTCAACAGACTTTAACTCTTTTAAAGAAAGAATATCTTCCCCTATCTTTTCATCCAGGGATATGACCATTCTAATTTTAGTTTTTAGAGTTTTGATGAGGTCAATAAATCTGGCAGAGGCGAAGATATATTCTGCCTCACAATTATTAAGGATGTAAGTCAATTCTTTTTCTTTTAGTTTGATGTCGAGCGGCACAACGATTGCCCCGGAAAAGATAATACCAAAGAAGGCAATTGCCCATTCGGGTCTATTTTCAGAAAGGATTGCAATTCTGTCTCCTTTTTCAACCCCTGATTTAATCAATGTCGATGAAACATCAAAACCTCTATTATTTAGTTCAAGATATGATAAACTATGAAACCCTGTATCTCCTTTTATCTGAAGGGCTATTTTTCCCCCATATTTCTTCAGAGTATCTATTATATCTTCAATACTATTTAACCCTTTGAGCATTCTACTTCTCCTGAAAATCGGGACTCGGGACTCGGGGTTCGGGACTCGGGAATGCTGGTAGCCGTAAGTTTCAGCCTGATTTCACCTGAACCATCAACCCCATTTTCATCTTCCTTTGTGCCCACTCCCTGTGAGCATGAGCGTTTCTCCTTGAAAATAAGTGTCGGTGACAGTGTCAGTGTCAATTTAAAGTAACACTCTCAGAAGGAATTCTGACACTGACACTCACACTCACACTTCTGGGGTTAGGGGATTCTTTTATTCCCGAGTCCCGAGTCCCGAGCCCCTTTAATAAACTAATCATTTTTCCTTTTGCCGTATATTTTTAGCAGGTATACTGCTAAAAACTGTTTTTGGAGGTAGTTTTTCATTTTTACGGATGACTGAGCAAACATCTATGATTGACGAATCCCCAATTTCTACACCAGGCAAGATGATAGAATTTAATCCTACCGTTACCTTACTTCCGATTTTCACAGGTTTAAGTTTTAATCTTCCCCTTTCTGCCACATGACAAATCAAGACAGCATCTCCTCCGATGACCGTATCATCGCCTATTTCTATAAGGGAAACATCTGCCAATTTTTTGGAGTTGATTTGCACCCTATTCCCTATCTTCGCCCCCATCATTCGATAAAACAGGATATTTAACGGTGTCAGCATCATAAAGTCCATAAAGGTAACATTGACCAGTAAGACAAAGGCATTGGTAAATGCCCATTTCATTGCCCCAATGGAGAAATAAGGATATTCGCCTTCCTTTAACTTTAATCTAAATATGACTCGACAAAGCCCAATGACACAGATTAGAGTAATTCCGTAGATAAAATAGGTGGCGGCTAACGATAAGGAAATACTTAATATCCTTAAGGGAAGGATTAATCCGGATGAGTTTTGCCAGATAATAAAAGTAAGAGATAGTCCCGGCAATAAACATATCCCCACAAATACCGTTCCCAGGAGATACATAAATAATGTAAAGCCAAGTTGTATTAATGTCATTTCATTGTTTCCTTAAACCATTCAAGACAGATATTTCTGAATTCTTTCGGGAATTTTGTATATAAGTCTTCCGCATGGGCGGCATTTTCAAAGATAATTAGTTTTTTGGGTTCTTTAGCCTTTTCATAAAGCTTTTGGCTATGAGAAACATCAAATACCCAATCTTCTGTTCCGTGTAAAAAGAGGATGGGTATTGGCGAGATTTTATCAATAACATCTATCGGGTCGTTTTTGGGTAAAAATACATTTCCGATTTTAGCCCTTTTGTAACAATCATTGAAATGTCTTTTTACACTATTAAATGCCTCCTTTTCCCAGAATCTGAAATTTCCCTTTAAAATCCCTGTAAATGAGCTAATTAGAATAAGAGAATCAATATTTTTATAGTCCGCAGTTTCCAAAATAGCTGTGCCTGCACCGAGAGAAAAGCCAATCACACCCATCTTTTCATGGGTTTTGCGGGCATAATCCACTACTGCTTTTAAATCATAAGGTTCTAATGCGGTTAAGGTGCATTTACCCCCACTGCTACCATGCCCTCGCAAATCCATATTAATGACATCATATTCCTCCTCAAATTCCCTGGTGATACTGGTAAATACAGGAGAATCTTTGTATTCATTAATCCCATGGCAGATAATAATGACCTTATTTTTCCCTCTATTCAATTCATTAAAGGCAATTTTAATCCCATCTGGGGTTTTGACTTTAATTTCCTTGTATCCTTTTGGAAGTTTAGAAGCCCCTTTACAGGGGGTGAAGAATAGAAATAATATTGATGGTAATAAAGATTTCGTATTCATAATTCATTTTTAGTATATCACATTTATGCTTAAAATGCAAATGATTTTTTGGTAATCGTCAGGATATAGCCACAGAGTCACAGAGAACACAGAAGGAATATATAACCACGAATGAACATAAATACAAAAAGATTTGTAGTGCGAGGCGTTAGATTCGCTTCTGGCAAGCCAAAAGGCGAACTTAAAGGTTCGCACTACATTTATGGGATGTCAGAGGTTAATTCGTATCCATTTGTGGCTACTTTTCTTAATTCTCTGTGAACTCTGTGTCTGTGTGGCTGAATGCTTACGAATTTTAAAATGGCAAAATCCCCTTGAAAAATCTATAAACTAACCACAAGTCCCAAATTGTGAACGCTCCCCCACTGCCCCATTACACACTACCAAAAATTTCTGTTGACTTTTTGCAAAAAATAAGGTAATCTATAACTAACTAATAAATTTAAATAGGGCTTCACGAAATTAAAACTAAATAATCGGTTAATTGGTAACTGGTAATTGGTAACTAATTACCATTCACCAGTTACCATTTACCAAAGAAATGGAGGGAATAAAAAGTGATAGAACAAATGAAGGTAGTAGGAATAGCGGTTGATAATAATAATATGCCTATTATTGTTTTGAAAAATGAGGATGGTCAAAAAGCACTTCCAATTTGGGTGGGTATATTTGAGGCACAGGCAATACTTTTTGCATTAGAAGGAATACTTCCACCACGACCACTAACCCATGATTTATTGAAATCAGTTATTGAAACCATGGGTGGAGAGGTCGATAAAATAGTAATTACGGCACTTTGTAATAACACTTATTTTGCTAAACTATTTATTAATTATGGGAACAATTTAGTTGAGGTAGATTCTCGGCCAAGTGATGCAATTGCATTAGCTTTAAGAACCGATTCACCTATTTTTGTTACAGACCATGTGATAAGCACCATTTCTATGCCCCAACATCCTATTGATGATGAGGAAATGAAAAGATTTAAAGAGGAACTTAAAAATTTAAATCCAAAGGATATATTTTAAAAGGAGTTAATTGGGTTCACAGGGTTCAAGGTTTTGAGATTAACCGTGAATCCCTTCTTAACCGAGTAATTCTTTAGTTTTTTCTTTCTCTAAATGTCCTCCAGATTCATTAAATTGTAATTCTTCTTTTAATTCTTGTGTTGCCTTTCTGAATTCTTTCATTGCCCGTCCCAGAGCCTTACCCATTTCCGGCATCCTTTTAGGACCAAAAACAATAAGAGCAATTATAAGAATAATAATCAATTCTGACATACCAATTCCAAACATCCATATCACCTCACAGATATAGTAGTTATTAACGAAAATTTCTCATAGAACAGATATAGCAACAGGGTTGATGGTTGATAGTTGATAGTTTCATAGACTATCAACTATCAACCATCAACCATCAACTATCAACAATACTAATGTGAACTTTTGGTTAATACTTACTATAAGAGAAAGTGAGGGTAACTATTCAGCCACTGATTAACACGGGTCAGCATGGATAAATAACACAGGAGAGTCTGTGTGCATCTATGGCTGGCTCGTTACCTGCATCCTTATTCTCCTGTTTTTTCTTTAATCTCGCCTTTTTTGTTTTCATTACTTTCTTCATCACTACCTTTAATTGCCGATTGAAATTCTTTAATCCCTTTTCCCAGACTTTTACCTACCTGAGGTAATTTCCCTGCCCCAAAAATAACCAACACTATCACTAAAATAACCCCTAATTCTGGTAGTCCAATTGGTCCTAACATAACTTTTCACCTCCATAATCCTTTACCGCAGAGACGCAGAGAAACAGAGAAGACATAGAAATAAAGTAACTATTCAGCCATTGATTAACATAGATTAGCACGGATAAATCCAGAGGGCAGAAGGCAGAGGACAACAGGAGGAAAAATCTTCAGCCTA
>JBFLXS010000087.1 GCA_040755795.1 bacterium
TTTGCGTTCTTTGCGCCTTAGCGAGAAATTTAATCTTTATGCCTTTCTCCCACCAATAACTGACCGATTACCTCAGCCGAACGGTATTTAATTACCAGTTACCAGAATCAAATTCCGTGCGTTATTTCTTCAACACGGCACTAGATTAAGACACCACCGAAAAAACAGGGTGGAGGAAAGATTTTCTCTCTCCTCTCTCCTCTCTCCTTCCTATTTTCAGTAGACCGCTTACTCTTATTTAACAATGGGAATCCCATTGTTTCTCGTATTTTAATATACCCCTGGGCACATTGTCGGGCTAAATTGCGTATTCTGGCGATATAACCTGTGCGTTCGGTAACGCTAATTGCCCCGCGGGCATCTAAGATATTAAAGGTATGAGAGCATTTTAATACACAGTCATAAGCCGGGAAGATGAGGTCTTTTTTTATTAATCTTATTGCTTCTTTTTCGAACATCTGGAATAATTTAAAATACATCTTAACATTGGCGGCTTCAAAATTATATTTAGAAAACTCAACCTCGGTTTGGTGATGCACCTCACCATATTTAACCCCATTACCCCATTCAATATCAAATACAGAATTTTTCCCTTGCAGATACATTGTGATTCGTTCAAGACCGTAAGTAAGTTCAACTGAGATAGGTTCAAGTGGCAAACTGCCGACTTGCTGGAAGTAAGTGAACTGGGTTACCTCCATCCCATCAAGCCAAACCTCCCAGCCTAACCCGGCGGCACCGAGTGTTGGAGATTCCCAATCATCTTCAACAAATCGGATATCGTGTTCTAAGGGATTTATCCCAAGGGCAATGAGGCTATTCAGATAAGTTTGTTGAATATTTTCCGGTGAGGGTTTGATAATTACCTGAAATTGATAATAATGTTGAAGCCGGTTAGGATTTTCTCCATATCGACCATCAGTTGGTCTGCGAGATGGCTCAACATAAGCTACCTTCCATGGTTCAGGACCTAAAACCCGTAAAAATGTCGCCGGATTAAAAGTCCCTGCCCCAACTTCAATATCATAAGGTTGTGTAACTAAACAACCTTGCGATTTCCAAAAAGATTGTAAATTTAATATTATCTCTTGAAATGTCATTTCTTACATCCCCTGATAAAATAATTTTAATCCTTTTCCAATAGCCGGTAGCACCTGTTTCTTTCGCGAAAAAATACCTTTCAGGAATAATTCTTCATCTATTCCTTCAAAGGCTAATTCGATAATTTTAGGATTTCCAGCAAAGATTAAATTACTTCCTTCTTTTAAAATATCTGTAATTAACATCATCGCTAATTCTAATTTATGTTGTTCTTTAAGTATATTTAACTCTTTCAGAAACAAATCTTTCAACTTAAGTAAATTATAAGAATCAACCGTTTCAAATTGCCCGATACCAATATTTTTGTTCTCTATTTTATATTCTTTGTAATTAGCCAGAATTATTTCTTTAACAGACTTCTTTTCAATTATGGACGAATGGCGAAACATATCAAGTCCAAATTCATTTATATCCACATTTGCCGCTAAGGCAAGTTTTTTGGCAATAGTTATATCTTTTTGGGTAGTAGTTGTTGATTTAAAAATAAGTGTATCAGATAAAATCCCGGCAAGGAGTATGCCGGCTATTTTTTTAGAAGGACTAATAAAATGTTGTTCATATCTTGCCGCAATTAATGTGGCTGTAGAGCCCACAGGTTCACCCGTAAATAAGATAGGCATTCTACTTTGAATATCTCCAAGGCGGTGATGGTCAATAATCTCAATAATCTCTGCCTCCTCAATCCCTTCTGCAGATTGAAATATCTCATTATGGTCAACCAATATCACTTTTCTACCCATAGCCTGTAGCAGGTCTCTTGCGGTAATTATTCCTATTACCTTACCCAACTCATCCACCACAGGCATAGAGCGGGCAGGGGAATTAATTATCATCCCTTTTGCTTCATTAAGTCGTGTCTCTGGGGTTAAGGAAGGAATATTTGTATTCATCAGTGTTTCAACCCCGGCTGAAAGTTTTGTTAGTCTAACTGAGGTAATCGTGTCATAAGGAGAAATAATGAGTGTTGTGTTTGATTTTGTCGCCAGGTCAACTACTTCTGGAACAGGAGAAAATCCTCCCGTAATAATAAGGCATCGGACACCAACATTAAGAATAGCCATTTGGGCATCTTCACGATTGCCAATTAAAATAATATTATCGAATCCAAAATAACTTTTAATTCTATTAACGATTGAGTCCACCTTCATCGCCCCAATAATCAGATTACCATTTGGGAAAGCAATATCTTTTTCACCAACAATTAAAGTTCCATTTAAGCATCGAATGATATTTTGAACAGTCGTATTTACCAATCTATCTGTTTCAATATTTGTTTCTGCAATGAGGAGCGCGGCAATCTTTTTAATATCAATCGTGCCCTTAATCTCTGAATTTTTTACAATTGGCACCATTAAAAATCCTTTTTCTTTCATTATATCCAGGACATTTTTAATTGGTGAATCAATATTGACAAGGATAGGAGAGGGAGTCATTACATCTTCTACTCTTAGATAAAGGTCTTTAATGACCAGTGGCGGCTCAACTTCAAAATAATCAAGAACAAATCTGGTTTCATCATTTATTTCACCCACGCTGGCGGGTTTAACATTTTTGTCACCTAAAGTTTTCCTTAACTCAGCATAGGCAATAGCCGAAACAACAGAATCTGTGTCTGGATTTTTATGTCCGATAATTAAAATTAAATCTTGTTGTGGCACATTAAACTCCTTTTCAAAATTAGAATTCCCGCAGGAAGATTAATTCATTTATAATTGAAGCAAATTGTCGTGGTAAAAAGGCTAATAGAATCTTGACCACCCAATATAAGTGTGGAATAATTTGAGAGGAGTTAATTAACTTGTTGGCAAATGGTAACTTAGCTAAAATTATAACGATAATTACCGCGATTATTACTCCTCGAACAAAACCAAATGCTATCCCTCCAACCCTATCTAACCAGCTTAGCGATAATTTCTTTAATGTTTTTTGAAGAAAGACTCCAATAAGATTTATCAAGACACACACAATTAAAAATATAAGACCATAGGCAATTATATCTGCCCAAAAGGATGATTTGATAAATCGGATTAAAAACAGGGCTATTTTTGAATATAGTAGATTAGCCACTATAATCCCGGCTATTATCGAGAGCAGTGAGAATACTTCTTTTATCAGCCCTCTAAACAGACCAAAAACCATACTGATAATGATAATGACTAAAAAGAAAATATCTAATGGATTCATTTTCTCCTGAAAATAGGAAGTAGAAAGTAGAGAGTAGAAAGTAGAGAGTAGAAAGTAGAGAGTAGAAAGTAAAGAAAACACCACTACTCACGCTTATCTCCCTATCTCCCACTTTCTATCTCCTACCACTATTTTCATCCTCATTTGTGAACCAACGGTTCATGAGCGTTTCCCCTGAAAATAGCCTTTGGAGTGCGAAAGCTTGCTTTCGCTTTGGCTTGCTTTACCTTGCCAAAGCCACTTTTGGTTTACCTTCGAAAGCGGTAGCAAGCTACCGCACTCCAAAAATTTTCATCCTCGTTTGTGAGCCGCAGGCTCATGCCCGGTTTCTCCTGTTTTACACATTTTCCAATTCTAAAATTAGTGCTTCTTCATCACAGTTGGGGAAATGGATACACTTAATGCATTCTCCCCAGATTTTATGTGGCAAAGTAGCTTTATCAACTAACTTAAATCCAAATTTCTTGAAAAAATCGGGATTATAGGTTAAGACAAAGATTTTATTTACCTCAAGTTCTTTTGCAGAATCAACTGCGGAATCAAGTAATTTAGTGCCTATCCCTTGTTTCGTCATCTCTTTTTTTATAGCTAAAGACCTTATTTCAGCCAGGTCTTTCCAGACAATATGCAAGCCACAACAGCCAATTACCTGACCATCTCTTTCTGCAACAAAAAAATCTCTCATCCCTTCGTATAACTCACTCAAAGAACGAGGTAAGAGATGGCCTTCCTGGGCATAAGAGTTAATAAGTTGTTGAATTTCATCAATATCTCTAATTCTGGCTTTACGGATATAAATTTTTTCTTCCATATTTTGTTGGCCATTTTTGATTTAGCTTGTAAATAAAAACAAAAATTTCAGCGACTGCCTGATACAAATCTGGTGGAATCTGGGTATTCAATTCTAATTTCGTTAACACCTCAGCTAAATTCGCATCTTCATAAATAAGGACATTATGGTCTCTGGCGACTTGAATAATGCGTTCGGCTAATTTTCCTTTTCCTTTGGCGACTATTTTTGGTGCGTGCCCTTTATCGCCATCATATTCTAAAGCAACTGCTTTCCTTTTGTGAAGGGTGTCCATTTTATACCTCTTTTTACGGTAATACTTTAGCCATCTGAAATTTGTGTAAGTAAGGAGAAAGGGAGAAAAAGGAAAATTGGAGAAATATTCTTATTCATCTTTTTCTAATTCTATCCTTCTTACATCAATCTTAGAATCTGCAAAGTTCACTAAGTGAATATTGATACAAGCACCAATGATTTTATCAATCAATTCATCTTCTCTCCATTTCTCCATCTTCCCCTCTTCTCCTTTGTTACTCTTCACCTGGGTAAATAGTTACGACTATTCATATTAAATATCTCTACTGCATCCTTGACACTGGCATTTTCGTGAACAATAGCTCGCAGTGCTTTAATCATTGCCACTGGATGTTCATTTTGCCAGATATTTCTGCCCAGATTTACACCAATTGCACCTTTTTGTATGCCATCATAGACAAATTCAAATACTTCCTTATCCGTTTCTACTTTAGGTCCACCAGCCATAACCACTGGTACTGGACAACCTTGCACTACCTTTTCAAAATTTTCACACCAGTATGTTTTGACCACTTTAGCGCCTAATTCGGCACAAATACGGCAGGCTAAGGCTAAATAGCGGGCATCACGCTTTTCTAATTCTTTACCTACCGCAGTTACCGCCATTACTGGAATACCATATTCTTCACCCTCATCTACGAGTTTGCTTAGATTTAATAATGTTTGATGTTCATAAGCACTGCCAACAAAAACAGAAATGCCTACCGCAGAGACATTAAGTCGCACCGCATCTTTCATACTGGTAGTGATGCCTTCATTAGCCAGGTCTTCCCCAACCATACTTGTGCCTCCAGAGACACGGAGAATAATTGGTTTAGTGTTACTCGGGTCGATACAACTGCGTAATACCCCTCTTGTAACAAATAGTGCATCGTAATAGGGAAGAAGTGGTTTGATGGTCTCACCCGGTTTTTCAAGCTTTCGTGTTGGACCCTGAAAATACCCATGGTCTATTGGCATAAAAAAGCATCGACCATCTGCTTGAATTAGTTGTGATAAACGATTTTTCATTCCCCAATCCATTTTTGATAAACCTCCTTTCAATTTGGTAATTGGTAACTGGTGAATGGTAAGTAGTTACCATTCATATTCTATCAACAATTTCTTGTGAATTGGCTAATAATAGGTTAAAATCTTCTATCCCTGCTCCTCTGGCTACTCCTTGTGCAAAGGAAAGGTCAATTAAGTCTTCTATTTGGTGGGTATCGGAATTTAAGATTAATTTGGCACCGGCTAATTGTGCCATTTTTACTACATGTCCATTAGTAAGACAATGTCCTCTCCGTGTAGTAATCTCTAAAGCAATATTTCGAGTTTTAGCCAATTGAGTTTCTTCTTTGGTTAACAATCCCGGGTGTGCCAGAATATCTATATCGCTATGTAAAGCCGCCATATTAGTTCCTTTGGCTACCGGTTCAACAAGTGTCTCCCCATGAACAATAATTAGCCTTGCCCCCATATCCCTTGCCCTTGTGGCTAATTTACTAATTAATGCTGGTGGAATATGAGTCAACTCACACCCAGGAATAAGTTTTATCTTCATTACTTTATTTAACTCATCACAGACATAGAGGAGTCTTGGGATAACAAAATCTATGTTAGAATCATCTACATGGTCAGTAATGGCTAAAACATCTATTTCTTTTTCTTCGGCTCGACTGGCTAATTCTGAAGGTAACAGAACTCCATCAGATAAAAGAGAATGAGTATGTAAATCAATCATAGCAGGAGATATTATTACATAAAAATAGTTAAAAGTCAAGGAAAATTTCGCAGAGACAGAAATTTCCTTTTTTTGTGCATTTCGGGTCTTTCGTTGTTTATTAATCTTTTGTAACCGTTCAGCCACAGAGGCACAGAGTTCACAGAGAATTAGAGAAATTAGCCACAAATGGACACGAATTAACCTGTGACATTCGATAAATGTAGTGCGAACCTTTAGGTTCGCTTTCCTGCTTGCCAGAAGCGAGGCTAAAGTCTCACACTACAAATCTTTTTATTATTCGTGTTCATTCGTAGTTATATATTCTCTCTGTGTTCTCTGTGACTCTGTGGCTATATCCCTGAACGGTTACATTTTAATTTTGAAGATTACACTTGACAAAAAAACAAATTTGTTATAAAATACAAACATAAGCAGATGATATTATAAAATCTGTAGATTTGGCTGATGTCTTAAAACTTAAGGTGGATAATTGATAAACTTGCCCCAAATTGAACGCGTTTATCAACAGTTCCAAAGAGTGAAGACTTGATTTCTAATTTCAGCATTCTTTGAGTGCTTACCACGGAGGAAAATAAAATGAATGATGTCAATCTTTTAATCTGTGAGGATGATGAGGATATAGCTGAAATCCTTAGCAGATATTTTGTTTCTTGTGGCTTTAAAACTGAAATCGCAAAAGATGGAAAAGAGGCACTAAAAATACTGGAAAAGACGAATTTCAACATAGCCTTTATCGATATAATGATGCCACAGATGAATGGGATAGATTTCTTAAAGCAATTGAAAGAGGTAAGCCCCTATACAGAGGCAATAATCGTTACTGCGTATAGCTCTCTTGATACCGCCATCTCTGCTATGAGACTTGGTGCGGTTGATTATATCCAAAAGCCAGTGGAACTTGAAAAATTAGAGAAGGTAACAAAAAACATTCTTGAGAAACAAGAGGCGGTAAAAAGAGAAGATGCTCAATTAAATGAGACCATTAGAAAACTAAAGGAAATAAATGAAATAACGGCTAAAGAAAACGGAAAACTCCTCGAAGAGATTCATGCCCTTTCTAAATTCAAGAAGAATTGGATAAGAAAACTCTCTTTCGAGATAAGAACACCGGTAACGATTATTAAAGGGTATGCCCAATTACTGCAAGATATGGCAAAGGATGATGAGGCTAAAGAATATCTATCGGTGATAATTGCCCAATGTGAAAGGCTTGTTGGGGAAACATTGGAGGTAATGAAGGAAGATATTAGTTCTCTGTGACGCTTGAAATTGTGGATAAAATATCTTCTTTTCTCCTCACCCTGACCCTCTAATTGTGGTGTTGAGTAAGTTTTACACGGCGTATCATCAGATTTCATAACCTGCAAACGGATAATTGGTAACTGGTAATTGGTAATTGGTAACTGGTAATTGGTAACTGGTAACTGGTAATTGGTAACTGGTAATTGGTTAAATAATTTCGTCCTGAGTTCAGCCGGTAATCCCTCAGTTATCAGTGGTAAAAACTAAATAGAAATTTTCTCTCGCAAAGACACAAAATTCGCAAAGATTATAATTTATTCCTTTGCGTTCTTTGCGCCTTAGCGGGAAATTTAATCTTTATGCCTTTCTCCCACCAATAACTGACCGATTACCTCAGCCGAACGGTATTTAATTACCAATTACCAGTTACCAATCACCAGTTACCAGAATCAAATTCCGTGCGTTATTTGTTCAACACGACACTATGTGCTATATTTCTCTACTGCCGGGTTTGACTAATGGTAATTGTTGTTTGCATAATGGGCAGGTTTCTCTGGAATAAGTCTCGATATTTAGTTTAGCTAATGTTTTTAGTGGAATACCTAAATCTACTTTCCCTTGACTTCTATCAATTAACGCTCCTACACCAACAACTATGCCATTCAACTCTTTAACTAATTCCATTACCTCTTTTACCGAGCCGGCAGTAGTAATTACATCTTCGACGACTAACACTTTTTCTCCATAATTTATTTTAAATCCGCGTCGAAGTTGCATTTTATCTTCAACCCGTTCGGCAAAAAGTGCCTTTGTCCCTAATGCCCTGGCAACTTCATGAGCAACAATTATTCCCCCTAAGGCAGGTCCTATGACGACATCTACATCTTTTTTATTGAATTTTTTAGCTAATTCTTTACCTAAATATTCTGCCCGTTTAGGATGTTGGAGGACAAGTGCACATTGCAAGTATTGTGGGCTATGCAATCCTGATGAAAGCAAGAAATGCCCACGAAGAAGTCCGCCAGTTTTAAGTAATAGTGAAATTATATTCCCTTCTATCTCCATTTTATCTCCTTTTTTACCAATTATTTAACCTTTAATTTCGTGGAATCTTATAACCCGGAAGGTAACCGTTCACCGCAGAGACACAGAGACGCAGAGAAGAAGATTAAAATTTATTGTAACTATTTACCCAAATGAAGTGCAAGGTAATCGGTAATCAGGTAATCGGTAACAACCAATTGATATTTTCCCTTTACCGATAACCTGATGACCGATAACTGATTACCTGAATTTCACTTCAGATGGCTAAAATGTTACGTTATTTTATTTCTATGTCTTCTCTGTTCCTCTGCGTCTCTGCGGTGAATAGTTACCTTTTTCCATCAATGTAACAGGCTGGGTCCTCGGCTAAATAATCACCATAAATTATCTTTGCCCTAACCCTACACCCACCACATAAATCTTTATATGAACATTGACCGCATTTACCTTTTAATCTCGTCTTTATCTGTGAACACATATTTAGATTTTTTTGCCAGATTTGAGAAAATGGCGTCTTGCGGACATTTCCTGATGACAAATCCTGCCAGAATTGACAGGGATAAATTTCACCTTCCGGGGAGACATTAGCAATCTTTTGTCCGGCAGAACAGCCTCCTGCCATTTTAAGCAAGGTTTCTATCAACGCTTTTTTATGAGGTTCTTTTTCCTGGATGTAGAAATAAATTCCATCTGCTGGATTATCAACGGTGAGTATTTCCATATTTGAAATTGTGGTGGCTCTAAAAATCAAAAATTTAATCAGGTTTATCTTAGTGTTAAGGTCTAAATCATCTTGAATCATTTCTTTGCCTTTACCTGTATAAACTAAATGGTAGAGGCAGAATCTTGGGATAGATTCTTTTGCGGCTAAATCAAGCAATGCGGGTAGGTCTTCAAAATTATGTTTATTAACTGTAAATCTTATGCCGGTGTGTAATTTTGCCTCCTGGCAATTATGGATTCCTTCAAATGATAGTTGAAAACCATTTTTTATTCCTCGAAATTCATTATGGACATCCGCAAGTCCATCGATACTGATACCAACATATTCAAAACCAACATTTTTTATTGAAAGTGCTATACTGGAGGAAATTAATGTTCCATTAGATGAAATAACCGGTCGAATGCCCAAATTAGCGGCAAATTCACCCAGTTCAAAAATATCCTTTCGTAAAAGTGGCTCTCCACCACTAAAAAGAAGCACCGGCACATTAAGACTGGCTAAATCATAGATAAATCTCTTTGCCTCATCCGTTGTCAGTTCTGTCATTGACTTTTTATCATGGGCAGAAATATAACAATGCCGACAGGATAAATTACATTGTCGGGTCATATTCCAGACGACTATTGGCTTATCACCAATAACCATTTCTGAAATGATATTTTCCGAAACACGACTAAGTTTTGTCAGATTAATCACTTTATTTCCTATCAAAGAAGATATTTTTGCCCGCAGCACTTAATGGAATTCCATAAGCTATTTTTACCTCTTCGCCTAATAAATTTAATTTAACTGCGGCAAAACCAGCGGTATACATTATCCGATTATCAATGCGATTATCAGCGGCTATGGCGACGGCAGAACCAACGGCGATACCTAAATCTCCAGGGTTGAAAATACATATTCCATTTTTTCCAACACATTCTCCACAGTCTTTGAATCCGCATAAACCGCATAATTTTAAATTAACCGGGCTAATTTTAGTTCCAATCAAAACTAAAATATGGGCTTTTTCAACCGACTCTGCATCTCTGGCAAAGGTATCATTATTAAAATCCTTTGCAATTTGGCGCATAGTTTCCACTACATTTCGTTTTTCTTGCTTATCGACTAAACAACTAACAATGTTATCAACACCTCTTGCCTTTGGAGCAGTTCTTGCCGCCGTGCACATCAATGTAGCTGTAACCCTGATACCATAATTTTCTGCTTCTTGACTCTTGACAATTGGCATTTTTTCATCCCCTTTTTATTTAACTTTGGATTTTAGATTTTGGATTGCGGATTGGGAAAAACCCAAGACTCCTTACTCCATTTCCTCAACTCGAATAATCAAACTTTTCCCTTTAATTGTATTTAGTTTATCAATCCTTTTAATGGCGTTTTTCATATCCCCTTCTTTTGCCTCATGGGTAAGCATAATAACTGAAACAACATCGCCTCGTTCTTTTTGAATGACAGAGGCAATGCTAATTCGATACTCGCCCAAAATGCCTGATATAGCCGCTAATACCCCTGGTCTATCAAGTGCGGAAAATCTTATATAATATTTTGATTTCACCTCCTCCATAGCCTTTATTTCCAATTTATGGTTTGGAATTGAGTAAATATCCCCTTTATTATTTGAGCCGCGAATTATATTGATGAGGTCACTTATGATGGCAGATGAGGTTGGCAACTTACCAGCTCCCTGACCATAAAAGAGAAGGGGACCAGTCAAATCTCCTTCAATATAAATGGCGTTATATACCCCATTTACATCAGATAATAAATGTTTTTCAGGAATCATCGTGGGATGTGTTCGGACCTCTATTTTATCCTGGACTATCTTGGCAATGCCTAACAATTTGATAGCATAGCCTAATTCCCGGGCATAAAGAATATCTTTTTTAGTAATTCTGGTGATGCCTTCTGTGTAGATATTTTCATCACCTATCCACTGACCAAAAGCGAGTGAAGTCAGGATAGCTAATTTATGTGAGGTATCTTTTCCTTCTATATCTAAAGTAGGGTCTGTTTCAGCATACCCGGCATTTTTTGCCTCTTTTAGTGCCTGATTGAATTCCTTATCTTCTTGTGCCATTTTGTCCAGAATATAATTACAGGTACCATTGATAATTCCAAAAATCGATGTAATTTTATTAGCAATCAATCCCTGCCGAATAGATAAGATAAGTGGTATGCCGCCTCCCACAGATGCCTCAAAACCTATGCTGGCGCTATATTTATTTGAGGCTAAAAATATCTCCTCCCAATATTTAGCTAAAAGGGCTTTATTAGCCGTGACGACATTTTTCCCCTCTTGTAATGCTGTCAAAATAAAAGTCCTTGCTGGTTCATAGCCACCAATTAGCTCAATGACTATATCAATCTCCGGGTCTTTTAATATATCCTCAAGATTTGTGCTCAAAATAGAGGGATTAACCTCGACATCTCTTTTAGTGGTAATATCCTTATCTACAATTTTTTTTAAAATTAGTTTTAATCCTAATTGTTCTTCAAACAATTCTGCCTTTTCTTGAAGAATTTTAACAACACCACTTCCAACAGTTCCAAATCCTAATAGACCAATATGTATTTGTGTCTTTTTCATTTTCCTACCTTCTCAAATCTGAAATATTTCAACCTGTGAAATAGGTCGAATTTTTTTGTAAGCTGATTAAACAGATTACATTTTTTATTGTAAGCGGATTGAACGGATTGAGCGGAAAAAAATAAAAAAAATCCGCTCAATCTGCTAAATCCGCTTACTCACTTAATCTCCCTATCTCCTTTTCTTACACCAAGTAGTGTGGTATAATTTTGTTTTCCCATGTCGACCTATTTCACAGGTCGAAATATTTTAAGCCCAGTATACAATAATCTATTTTATAAGTCAAGTTAAATTTTAGTTTGCAGGAAGAATTACCTGACAATCGTTGATAGTTTATAGTTTATTATAGACCATAAACTATAAACGATAAACTCTTCAAGAAATGATGATAACTATATTTGGCTCTGCAAAGGATACCTTTAATAGTTCTTCTGGAGAGCCTTTGATAATTCTTTCATCCACCGCCCCGAGTCTTTCACAAACATAGATAATCAGTGAGCAATGAGCAGTAAGCAGTGAGCAGTTTAAAATTTCGGCTATCTTTGATGGTGTATTTTTTCTATCAGTCAGAACAGCTATCTTGTGGTGATGTTGAAGCAGGGATGGAAGGTCGCTTATGGTGTATGGTTTGCCTTTCTTCGGGTCAGGCTCACCATGTAGGCTGAGCAAAAGGGCATCATCCCATGTCTCTTTTATCCTTGAAAAGGCAATCTGGATGGCGGATAAATCCGGAA
>JBFLXS010000088.1 GCA_040755795.1 bacterium
ACCAACATAGATACCTTTAAATGGATTACCAAAGAAATCAGGTAGGATAAAGGTAATAAGTTGAGGTAAAGAAAGTGAGGTTAATGCCCATTCATAATAAGGGATAGGCTGACTGCGGTAACTTTCTCTTAATAATTCATAAGTTGGAAATAATTGAATTGCATAAATCCCGGATGCAATTAAAAAAATGATAAATAGCCTTTTTAGTTTAATAGTTTTGAATAAAAGATATGCGGTAACAACAAGTAATATCTGTAATGAGGCTTGTGGGTAGCCACCTAAAAATTGCATCCCAAATATAACACCGATAAAAATTATGTATCTTATGCCTTTTTTTAAAAATGAGATTTCAATCAGGTAAAGGATTAACGGCAACCAAACATAGATAGTCAACATATTAAAATAAATTAAGTGGGTTATAAATACGCCACTGAACATAAATGTAATCCCGGCAAAAAGAGCACTCCATTGGTCACATTTAATTACCCTCAGATACATAAACATAAATAGCCCTGCCAGAAAAAAATGGAGGATGACACTCAAGTTAAAAGCAGTGGTTGGCTCAAGAAGGGTAAATAAAATGAGGTTTAAAGGGTAGAAGATACCTGCCTGTCCTTCGGCTAATAAAGGGAATCCACAGTAGATATAAGGACACCACAAAGGAAGAATACCTTCTCTAATGCAGTCCCGAACAAATACCCGTGACGGATAATTTAGATTAATTATATCTCCAACAAATAAGGTTTCTTTTAAAAATATTATCCGCCAGAAGAAGATAATAGGTAAAATAAAAATAACGGATAGGGCAAATAGATTTTTATAGTTTTTCATTTTCACCTATCAATCTCTATATTCAATGATTTAAGAAAAGCACTGGCTTTCTGCCTGGTGTCGTGTTGAACACATAACGCACGGAATTTAATTCTGGTAACTGGTGATTGGTAACTGGTAATAAATACCGTTTGGCTGAGCTGACGACGAATCTATTTAACCAGTTACCAATTACCAATTATCCGTTTGTAGGTTACGAAACGTGATGATGCCCCGTGCAAAACTTACTCAACACGACACTAGCAATAGGTCTTAATTCTATATTCGCCGATTTTGAGAAGATAATTAATTTGCATAGAAACTCAAGTGTCTGGGTTTTATTAATCACCTCTTCAATAGAATCACCGGCACAAACAACGCCATGATTTTCAAGTAACAAGATATTAGCATTTTTAATCTTTTCCCCAACCGCTAATGCCAGTTCCAGACTGCCAGGATGTTGGTATGGCACTCTTTCTATTTTTTTGAGATAAACAATTGATTCCGGGATAATTTGTGTTTTTATTTCCAGATTTTTAGCACAAGCCGCAAGGGTACTAAACAGAGGTTGGGAATGAAGAACAGCCATAATTTCTTTTCTTTGAAGATAGATTTGTTTATGCATTCTAAATTCCATAGATGGTTTTCCCTTAACCAAATCATCATTTATCTGACAAATAATCATCTCTTCGTCCTGTAGGTTTCCAAGTGAGGCTCCACTGGTGGTAATAAGGAAACTATCTTCATCTATTCTCAAACTCATATTGCCACTTGTTCCCCAGACCAGGTCAAGTTCTGCGGCAAGTCTGCCATTTTTTTTCAAAGTTTGTTTTATATCCATTTGACGCTGTTTATTGTCAGGAGGACATCTGTATTTATCCGTGCTAATCCGTGTTAATCAGTGGCTGAATAGTTACTAAAAATCATAGGAATAATAAAGGGTAATGCCTTTTTCCTTTACATATTCCTCTGCATCTGGTTCTGATATCATATGGGTAACAAGGATGGGAAATATTTCTTTCCCTACACCTTTAAGTCTTTTAAGTTTCTTTTTTATAAACTCATCTACCTTATTCTTTGAAAGCTGTGCCTTTCCTTCGCCAATTATTATAACCTTTTTTCCATTCCTTGTTGCCTCTCCAATAATATTTACCTCAATATGTTTTCCCTCATTATCAATAATATATCTTCTCTTTAACCTATCCTTTACCAGGAGATTAAAATCCCTTTCAAGGAGTCCTGGTAATGCTTTATATGCCTCATTTTCTAATGTGTAGCCTATGGTATGGGTAATTCCACCCACCTGTTCTGCAAGGTTTTTGTGGGATTTAGTAAGATCTTCGTGGGACAGAATAAGGACCCTTAATTCATTCTCTGTTCTTTTTTGTGCTTCTGCTAATTCCTCGACCTTTTGTTCTGTTCTTTTTTGTGCTTCTGCTAATTCCTCGACCTTTTGTTCTGTTCTTTTTTGTGCTTCTGCTAATTCCTCGACCTTTTGTTCTGTTCTTTTTTGTGCTTCTGCTAATTCCTCGACCTTTTGTTCTGTTCTTTTTTGTGCTTCTGTTAATTCCTCGACCTTTTGTTCTGTTCTTTTTTGTGCTTCTGCTAATTCCTCGACCTTTTGTTCTGTTCTTTTTTGTGCTTCTGTTAATTCCTCGACCTTTTGTTCTGTTCTTTTTTGTGCTTCTGTTAATTCCTCGACCTTTTGTTCTGTTCTTTTTTGTGCTTCTGCTAATTCTTCAACAGTTAATTCTATCCTTGTAAGCCTTTTTTCGCTCTCTTTCTGTACGATTACAATCTCTCTTACAATACCTTTAAGCTCAGAGAAGTCATCTTTTTTAACAAAGGTATCGCTTAAAATGGAATAAAGCGCGTTTTTAAATTGCTCATCTCTCTTTAATAGTGTAGGCAATATCTTAATAAAATGTTCTTGTTCTGCTTTTATCAATGAAATAGCCATAATTTTATCTCCCTTTAAAATTATATCATTATTAGATGGTTAAAGTCAAGAATTTTTTAAATTTTGTTACGGAAAAAATCATTTGTGGACATTTAATTCATTCCACTCTTCACCTTCTCCGTTTCCTTCTCTGTCCTCTATCTTCTGACTTCTGTCTTCTTTTCTTCATCTACACAATTAAAACTTTATTGTTGCAGAAATACGGTGGGAATAATCAAGGTCATAGTCTTTAATTCGATAGAAGGCATAATCTAACTCCCAGTTATAAAGCAGGAACCCTACTCCATAGGTCCAGTCTCCATCATCATTACCAAGTCGAAATAAAACATTACGGGTTATGGCATATTCACCACCAAAATGGAATTGATATGAATTTTTCTCTTTGTTGACTTCTTTTTTCTTTTCCATATCAGCCGCTATGTACATCAAGTCTAAAGGAGGATAATATTGTGGCTCTTCTTCAAAGAAGTCTGGTATATTTGTTGGCAATGCCTTTATTTTAGGGGGAGCGATTAATAATACTTTCACATCATAAATATATCATCATAAATAATTTTAGTTTGCAAGTATTTTTATTTTGCTGCAGTTTTGTTTAATAACTCTACTATACTTATGAACATTTATCCACCTTATGTAAAGTTTTGATTAATAACTTCAATCGTTAATCCTGCCCTAAAAATTTCTTTTCAGAATAAACTAATACTATCTCTATCCGTCTATTCAGTGGATTACCTGATGGCTCACCTTTATTATCAAATTCATTTTTAGCTATTGGTTGGTATTCAGAAAAACCAGTTGCTGAGAGCAATGCAGGGTTTATTCTAACCTCATCTTCAAAAAATCTAACTACACTTGTAGCTCTGGCAGATGATAGCTCCCAATTGGTAGGGAATTTCCACATTATACTTCTTCCGATAGGGATATTATCTGTATGTCCTTCAATATGGATATTTTCGTATAAGTTCCTACTAGATTTGAAGATTTCTCCAACCTTTCTTAAGATTTCTATACCTTCTGGTTTAAAAACTGCACTCCCTGGCTCAAAGAGTATCTCATCACTAAATACAAATCGTTGGAGGTTACCATCAACCCTAATCTTTATGATTTTCTTCTCCATCTTCCCTTTAAACCTTTCCTTAAAGTTCTCCTCCATCTTAGCCTGGTCATTTTCGACCAGTATCTTACTGGCGGTTCTTAGAAACTGGAAGGAGAGGAAAAATATCAAAATCAAAACTATACATATAGCCATATCAGCAAATGCTGGCCATACATTTAGCGTCGTCCGTTCCCGTAATTTTAAGTTCATCTTTACCAACACCTTTCTACCATTCTTTTATCCCTAATCCAAACTCACTAAGATATATAAAGATAGACCCTCCTATTAGAATACCTACTAAAATTATAAGGGCTATAATAGTTCTCTTCCGAGTCTTTCTTCTCTTCTGTTCTTCTTGAGCTCTTTTTGAAAGAAACTTATTTAGTTCATTAATATTCTGGGATAAATCTTTTAATATTTCACCCTGTTTTTCTTCTTGTCCTATCTTCCAATTAAATCCATCTACAATCCTCTGCAGGCTGACTATTACTTCTTTTTGTGCAGAGAAGATTTTTTCTACTTGCTCTCTATTTTCTTCTAATATTCCGTCTAAATTGGAGCTAAATCCCTTATTTGCAGTTTCAATGCTGGTGTTTAAATTGTTGAAAAGTTCTATTTGAGAAGTCGTAAATTTATTAATAATATCTTTTATTTCTACACTCTCTTTCTGAAGGGAAAGGAGTGTAGTCTCGGTTAGTAACTCTTTAAGACTATTACTAATCTCACCTATTTTATCTACATAGTGTTTGATATTACTTATACCTTTCATTCCTTCTACCAGGGTTGTTGTTGATTCACCAAAACTGTTTACAAAGGTATCAAGTTGGTCTAATCTTGATGTCATCAAGTATGATGTTTCACTCAACA
Source organism: bacterium (assembly GCA_040755795.1). Classification (NCBI taxonomy): domain Bacteria; species bacterium. The sequence goes on from JBFLXS010000088.1 coordinate 4,734, forward strand.
TCCTGGAAGCTAAACACATAGAATCTGCACTCTCCTTAAATGTATCAGACATCTTTGAAACAGCGGTTTTTTCTTTAGGGCAAAAGCGGGGTATTAGAGAAGTGGTGGTGAAATCCTCCAATTCTGTCAAAAATGAGGTTTGGTATTTATTAAACCGATAATAAAGGAAGGCTAAAATAAGTGTTGCAACTAACCCAGCTAATGTAGTAGCAAATGCAGTACTCATCCCACCTAAAGTTTCACTCATACGATTACATAAGTCGGATAAACTCCTAAAATTCTCTGGCTTTGTAAGTAAAGGTTGTATTTGAGCTACAGATTTACCTAATCCCCAAAAAGTTCCCATCAGCCCTAAGATAATCAGGCTGCTTAGTAAGTATCTAACCAATCCAGCCTTCATATTATATTTGATGCTTAAAATTTCTGCTAATGCATCATGATTAATCTCTCCTCCTTCTTCTCGTATCCTATGCAGTTCTTCGAGCCTATTTACAACAGTAGAAGTATCTGGTACCCATATTTGTCCAGGGAGTAAAGCCACTAAATTACCAATACCAGAGATAGAAGGTAATTCTCTGATCAATTCCCTCGTTAATATACCTACATTTTCAACTCCCGGATTAGAGATATTATTAAATCTATTTCTTACTTCTCTTAGATTTACCTTTTCAAAATTAGTCGCTATCCAATAAAATATAAGGTCAATAATACCTATGAGAAATAAAAACCATATTAGATAGATTATTGCTTTACCTGTAATATCTATTCCTGTTGAAAATCCGAAGATAAATTTAATCAATAGTATTAGATCTGTCATTGTCTCTCTCCCTTATCACTAACTTCTGCTATAAGAGGGATTTGCTCTTCCAGGTTAGAAATCTCATCTTTAATCTTAATCACACCAGATATATATCCAATTTTTTCACGACTCACTCTTGCAGGGTCAAACTTGAGTTCCCATTCATCTTCTCTTAATTTACATCCTGTTAGATATGTTGACAAATCCTCAGGGATTAATATAGAAATATCGACCTTTTCATAATCACTTCTTGTCACTTTAAGAATTGACATCTTAGTCTTCTCACCCCAAAATACTTTTGGGAAATTCAGACCTGGCAGAGAAGTCTTTAAATGAATCATTTGGCTTTCAAAAGTAAAAGTTAGTGGAAAACACCTTCTATTCCAGATGTAACTGTCGGTAACTACAATAGCACTAAAACCATCACATAGAGTATTAGATATTTTTTTAGTATCTATAATGATATCTTTCTCTATTGTTGTTTCAGATGGTGTTAGGTTTTCTACCCTAATATTCTCAGAAATAACTCCATTGGGAGAAGATATTCTGCCATTTAAAATTCCTTTTCCAATGACTTCTATACTCAAGTTTACCTTCACTTCATCTCCTCTTTGGAATGGGGCTAAATTAAACTCTTTCCTTTTTATCTTAGGAACCATTCCATTAACCATCATTTTTGCATGAATCTCTATTACACATTTCTTTTTAGGGTTATCAATTGAGATAATCTTTACTACGGAAATATTCTCCCCAAGGACCATTTTATCAGGAAGAATGGTTACAGTAATTTCCTCTTTATCATCAGGTAAGATAGTAAGTTGCGACTTATCTACCTCTATCCAATCTTCTGATAGATTAATTACTCCACAGAACTTTTTATTACTTTTATTCTTTATCTCTATTTTCTTTACATATCGGGTCAGATTAATCCTGGAACATATCCCATTTTTTCCAATGAATATCTCATTTACATATTTTGGGTCAAGCCTTATCTCTCCATCTACCTCAAACCGATATAAGATTTCTCCATCTTCTAATGAAACCGCAGTCTTAAAGTTATTAACTTTATTTTTTTGCATCAGTATGGCTTGAGGAAGCCATCTACAAAAATCACCTACCAGATATGCACTTTTAGATAAATCATCCTGAAATTCAAACAGAACATCTTTAAACAGAGGAAGATTACCAAAGTTTATTCTTGTTGAATGTGCAGATTTCTTTTTAAAGTTCCTTATCTGGACACTGATTTTTCCATCAGGAGTCTGTGAAAAAGAAATCTTTTCAGAAGGCTCTTCTACTGGCATAATATTAACTTGTCTCTCATTAAATCTGGTAGAAATAAGATGCAATTTGTCATGGGCTTTTTGGAGTTTATTTAGCATTTTAGCATCCCTTCTTAGTTATAAGATACAATTGATTAAATCATCAAGTATCTTTAGCGTATCTTCTCTTTCTCTCGGACATCCCATAAGTTGATATAGACGAGCCAGATTTAGATAAGCATCACGGTAGAGAAGATTTAATTTGATAGCTTTCTGATAGTTAATTTCCGCTCTTTCATAATCCTTTTGGCAGAGATAAGTATTTCCTAAACCCAAATAGGCTTCAGCTAAATCGGAACGGATAGAGAGAGCTTTTCTGAAGTATTTTTCAGCATTATCATAGTGTTTTTGCCATGCGTAGAAAGAACCTATGCTTACATAGAGCATAGGTTCTTCGCGAGGAGATACCTTTTTACCCTCATCGAAGCATTTTAGAGCCTTTTTGTACTCACCTTGTTGTATCAGAAGATTTCCCAGACCAAGATATGCCTCCACACATTCTGGGTCAAGGCTAATGGCTTTCTGGTAATCACCTATGGCTTCTCCTATCTTTTTTAGAGAAAGATAAGCATTGCCTCTATTCAGATAATATCTTGGGTCATTGGAGTCTAAAGTAATGGCAACATTGTAACACTCCAATGCCTTTTCGTGGTATCCAAGCTGGGCAAATCCACTTCCTCTACCATTCAAATCCTCAGCAGACAGTGGTTCTGTATCACCATATAATGGAAAAGTCTTACCAGTTTGTTCTAGGTAAATTGTTTGGAGTTCATCTTGAAGTTCCACAAAATTTGGTCTCCCATCCGGCGATTTGGCAAGACAGCGTTCGATAATCCTGTTCAGTTCTGCTGGAACTTCATCTATCGCCTTGATTTCTCTATTACGCAAATGACCTGTTAGCATTTCATAAAGCACCCACCCAAGGGCATAGACATCGGTTTTCTCCTCCACTCCTTTTCCCTCCTCTTGCTCAGGAGCCTTATAAAGAGGGGTACCTCCGTGGCACATTACCAGGCCAAAATCTGTAACCTTGAGAATACCATCTTTAGTAATGAGAAGGTTGGCAGGTTTTATATCCCTGTGGATAAAAGGGATTGCAAGGTCTTTATTAATCGTCCGTTGGGCATAAATAAGACCGTTTAAGGTTTCCAGAGTAAAACGAATCCCCTGGAGAAACCCAATCTTCCCACTTGATTTTATATAGTCTTCCAGAGTTACACCTTTTAAACTTCCTTCAACATACTCCATGATAAGAAATGGACGGTAGTGCCCATCCAGGTCAAACCAGCATGCCTGAACAATATTCCTGTGCTTACCAAGAGTAATCCAAACAAGGCTTTCTTTACGAAAAAGAGCAGTGTCTTTTATCAACGCTTCTCTTTCTTGCTCCCATCCTCTGAATGTTTTGAGGGCGTATAATTTACTATCTTTCTTTCTCCGGGCAATAAATACAAGTCCCATTCCTCCTTCTGTGCAAATTCTTTCAATAAGGAAGCTGTTAGAAGTTCGAAGGGTCTTTATCTCCTTGCCAGATGAATACAAATCCGATTCCATCATTAAACCTCACTTTATAAATGAGTGGGAAATCCCAGCAAAGTGCTTCAGGTGAAGGTCTGGCTTTTAAGACCTCATCCCTCAATTTTGAAAGCTTTCCTGAAGTATCCTTTTCAAAGTTTCTATGGCTAATTTCAATATCTATGCTTACTCCTCCACAACTGGGAAGCCACAATTGAATGGTTCGATAACTTCTATAGAAATCCTGGCGATGTTCAAACTCTTTGACATTGGCTCGCCCTGGTAACTGCGTTTTTAGAGACATCTCTGGAATCCGAAAATCTTCTAAAAAACACCATAAGTCTAATCCTATCTCTTTATGGGGAGACTTAAACTTCATGATCTTAGCCAGTGCAACAAAGCGAAAAAGACTCTCAAGTTCAGCGTAGATAGGTCTTTGTTTGGCAACATCGGTATATAGAGATGAAAAACTTTCTGTAAACTCCTGAGCCAAAGGATTAGAATATCCACTTCTTACAATTTCACCTCTCCTGTCTAAATACTCTTCTTCGGTGAGCAAAATTACAGGAGACTGTTTGATAATTACTATACCGCTATCTTCTATGTAATGGTTTTCTCCAGGGTAGAACCAGAAGCGATTCATAGAGTACAGGGGAATGGAGAGAGGTTTTTCTTGAACAATGTCATTTTTGGCTTTTTCCAAAGTCATATCAGTAAGGCTGGTAAATCCTGGAATATTGAGGGAATCAGAACCATCTACCAGGGTTTTCATATCATAATCCGCCTTTACCATTACCACCGCAAAATGAGTATCAAATGGGATACCCAGCACACGCACATTTTGTGGTAACTGGCAAATAGAGTGCCACTTCTCGATACCCTCTTTTATCCTGGTAGAAGAAGAATGGTTAAAAATCTGCTGTCCGAGGGTCTGTAGCTTTTGGATTACATCAGGGTCAGGGTCGATAGAACAGCCAGGGTTAGAGTAGTAATAAACATTTCCTCTTTTTACTCTATAACTCACTGGGTTCTTTTAGGATTGCCAAAAACAGATACAGAAGAAAAGATTTATTTGCCCCATAAGAAGAAGCTATATCTTCTGCCTTTTTAAACAACTCCTTGCATTTTTGACTTCGATGAATAACCTTTTCTGCATGCTCATACTTCCCTTGTTTCAACATCCCTCTTATTTTAGGTATCAATGACTTTGAATTAAGCCCAAAATCTCTGAATACACCATTAAGAATATCAATCTCTTTTTGAATTTCCTCTATATTGAGCTCCAATCCCATCTTCTCCATTACATCTGGACTAAGTTCATCACTTATTTTGCATAGCCCAATAAAGATATGTTCTATCTCAACATATTGATGTTTAGTCTGAATTGCTTCATAGCCAGCAATCCGCCATGTAAGTATTAAACCAGGAGAAATATCCATATTTCCCTCCATTAGGTCACCCTAGTGTCGTGTTGAACAAATAACGCACGGAATTTGTTCTGGTAACTGGTGATTGGTAACTGGTAATTAAATACCGTTCGGCTGATCTCAGGACGAAACTATTTAACCAGTTACCAGTTACCAATTATTCGTTTGCAGGTTACGAAACCTGATGATGCCCCGTGCAAAACTTACTCAACACGACACTAGTATGGTCAAAAGTTTTTTAATAATAGCTCCTGCTATCTCTTTGTAGATTACTTTGGCCGTGTAACCCTAACCACATTAGACCCTACAGTAATCTCAGGGACTTCATCTACATCTATCTGTTGACCTACATATAATTTTTCTTTTGTAGCTATAGCCCAAATTTCGTAGCTATCGCCTATTCCCAGCACATCTGTTCCAAAACAACAGCCTGATTTCCATGTACCATCATCTTGAACATCAGGGAAGCTTTGTACCCACCATGCACGAGTGCTGAGAGGGTGAACAAGGACATAAAATTTTAACTCATGATGAGAAACTTTTCCCTTCACAGTGTATATGTGAGTAACATTTTGTCCATTATGTGGGTCAGTAATTTCAATATGCAACTTTTCTGTTTGTTCTGGCATCTCCTGAACTGTAAATTGCACATTATCGTTCTTTAAAATAACCCGCCAGTTATTGGTAACATCCTTTACAAAGAACTTTACTTCATAAAATGACGGTGGCAGTTTAACTTTTAATTGTTCTTGAATACATCCATTGCCATCTGCTTTAATATAAGAAGAATCGTAATATCCTTCGCCACGATTATTCCTATTATATTCTTTCATGAGTTTGTCGTTACCAGGATGTCCTATTTTGCCATTAATAGTTAGTACATAAATCCCTTTAGGTTTTAGTCCTTGAAGTGAAACTTTGCACTCAAATTGGCCAATTTGCTCTTCAAAGTATTCGATTCTACCTTCTCCATAACCACCATTGTGTACTATTAAATGGGTAATAATTTGCCCTTTATTATCTGGTTCTTCTTTAGGGATAGAAGGGGGAGAAATTGGAGGAGTGGATAGAGCAGAAGGAGTAACTCCTATTTGTGCATCCTTTGTTTTTACTGCTATTTTTACCCCCGGTGCTTCTATTGTTGCTTCCCTTACAAAAGGTAGAAACCAACGAATACCTATTACCCCAATTAATAAAGCTACAACTGGCACTATTACTACAATAGGATTAAATCTCATTGTTTAATACCTCCTCCTTTTTATTAGATTTTCATTGCTAATAATATCGGAAAGTTAAGCCCATATCTTTTTCTTTTGTCCATTTTTCCAGAATGTCAATTTAATTTCTTCTCCTACCTTCAATTTTTAGTGTGCGAAATTATGAACACTTTCCACAAAAATTGAGCTGCATCATGAAGATGTTTTTTCCATTTTTCGGGGATGATGATAGAAAGGAATGGAAATATAACAAGTAATATTGCAAGACAAGATGTTGACCAACGGATAATACTTTTGAAAGAGAAAAAATAGTATGGATGATAGTAAATAACCAAAAGTGTAATTAGTAATATAAGAGTGGCTAAATAGGTAATCGTTGGCCATCTTCTTTCCTTATAAAAGTCACAAATGAAAGGAATACATTTTATCCATTGTTTCCATTTATTCCCTTCGGGTTTCATTTTTAAACAGATAGGGATTGTAATTTTTTTGCCATCCCTGTCAACCAAATCGCTTTTTCTCGAGGAAATCTCTATTTGGGGAGATGTTATAAATTTTATTGTAGTTTTCATTGTCTTCTTCATCTCCCCTTTTATCCACAAAATAAACCAAAATCGCCTAAATTTATCTTTTCCAGGATCAATTTTCGGATACAAGAAGGAAAGAATGATAATTAAAATTGTAGCTATCATCAACGGATATGTAAGTATAGTGATGAATAACTCTAAATACCACTTCCAATTCTCCAAGATTCGTAATTCAATTTCAGTCTTATTAGTCTTCGAACCATTAACTGTTATATCTGGACAAGAAACTTCCTTTTCAAGATAGGCTGATTCAAATTCAAGTTTCTGCCTAAAAGGAGGACGAGTTTTTATAGGAGTAATATGAATATCAAGTGGCTTGCGAACATCCCTTTCAAGATACACAGGTTTACATTCAATCTCTGATATTCCTAAATTCTCACCATCTGGAGTATCTACAATATGAGCACTCACTTTCAAATCTTCACTTACTTCATAGGTTTCAATCCCTCGAAGATAAACATTGTATTGTACGGTTGTAGTCCAACCTACATATCCTATAATCAGCGATTTCGAAGCGGTAGTTTTTCCCACGATTCCATCGCTATTAGAGAGAGAGAAGGATATTTTTCCCCTTTATTTATCAGGAGTTACGATTTTTAAGAGAAGGACAGTCCAAACATATAATGG
>JBFLXS010000089.1 GCA_040755795.1 bacterium
AATCATTTCTACCTTTGCTGCTGCCCGAATGATTCCAACGATATTCTCCAGTTCCTCTCGTTTATACTCAGGAAGATAATCTATACTTGTTTTCATAATATCCTCAATAATTCAGTAGCCTAACGATTGAGCTCAGCTTCGGCGGGGGAATTAGCACTAAACTTTGTAAGCAAGATAAAACTTTGTTAAACCATAAAATTTTCAGAATCACACCACAGCCCCCGCCGTCAGCTGCAGCGATTTTGTTAGAAAAAAGCTTGACTTCGCCGTCTTTTTTTCTTTTCTTCTTGCTGGCTAAACTATCTCATTTTAGCAAGCTCTCTAAAATAAAAAAATAAAGGTTTGCCCCCACAATATGACACTTCTCTTTGATAGTTAATTCTTTTGAGGTGACCCCGATTGACCCCTCTTTCATGATAAGTGCTCCTCATTTTTTTAGAATTGGCGCTTTAATACTGTCATTGCGTTCTTGCGAACCTTTTCAGATTCTGCTGTCTTTGCAAATTGTCTTAGCAAATTGTAATATTCTTCATACTGATCTTTCTTTAAGAGCGATAAGTCTTCCCATGGTAATTCTGTTTTACTTAAAAGAGAAATCAAAGTTTGAGTATCACACCTCAGCTTAGGAACAATCATCTTATCTATTGCTCCTCGTTCAAGCAGGAACTTTTTCTGAGTATCTGAAAGACCTCTGGCTTGAAAGATATTCATTCCCTCACAGTTGATTTGCTGTTTTAGGATGTGGAGGCATTTGGCAAATTCTTTGCTTTTCGGGTCAATAGCCCAGAGGTAGATGGTTTTATCCAAACTTGCGCTGGCAAGGTATCTGCTATACGGACCGAAGACTACACCTCTAACAGAATCAGTATGTCCTTTAAGAGTAGTAATCTCTTTTAATTTTGCTACATCCCATACTTTTACGGTATTATCCCAACTTGCGCTGGCAAGATATTTTCCATTAGGGCTGAAGGCTACACTCCAAACAAGATTAATATGTCCTTTAAGAGTAGTAATCTCCTTTAATTTTGCTGCATCCCATACCTTTACAGTATTATCCTCACTTCCGCTGGCAAGGTATCTACCATCCTGACTGAAGGCTACACTATAAACAGAACCAGTATGTCCTTTAAGAGTAGTAATCTCCTTTAATTTTACTATATCCCATACCTTTATGGTTTTATCCCGACTTGCACTGGCAAGGTATCTGCTATCCTGACTGAAGGCTACATTTATAACAACATTAGTATGTCCTTTAAGAGTAGTAATCTCCTTTAATTTTGCTACATCCCATACCTTTACGGTATTATCCTTACTTGCACTGGCAAGGTATCTACCATCTGGGCTGAAGGTTATACTAAAAACAGATTCAGTATGTCCTTTAAGAATAGTAATCTCCTTTAATTTTGCCACATCCCATACCTTTATGGTTTTATCCCGACTTGCACTGGCAAGGTATCTACCATCTGGGCTGAAGGCTACACTAAAAACATAACCAGTATGTCCTTTAAGAGTAGTAATCTCTTTTAATTTTGCTACTTCCCATACCTTTACGGTATTATTTTTGCTTGCGCTGGCAAGGTATTTACCATCTTTACTGAAGGCTACACACTCTACTTCACCCATCTCCTCAAGATGTACCCCTTCCAAATCTGCATAGGAAAAATCTGCCTCTTTAAGGATTGTATTGTTTAGGTTTGCATTTTTTAAGACAGCTTCCTTGAAATTTGTGCCCGTTAAGTCAGCAGAGTGAAGATAGGCATTATGTAATATAGTATTAGAGAAATCCTTACCTTTAAGTTCTTCACCAAGCAAATTTAAAAGGGTAATTGCATTACTGCCAAGATATTGGACAGCATCAAAGGATTTATGTTTTATATTTTTTATCCATCTCCATATCCTATACCTAAGAACCTCACTCTCTGCCTCTAATTCTAAGATAAACTCACGAATCTCCTTAGTGAGGGGATTAATTTTAAAGAGATATGGTTTATCTTTCTGAATCTCATCATAGAGTCCTTTAGCGGTCAGATACTCAACAAAGGAACGGTGTGAGAATCTGTAATTATCCCTCTCTCGGATTAAGAAGGAGGAGGTAAGGAAATCACGCAGATGTGCCTCTAACTCCTCAAGTTGTTTAGGAGTAAACTTATCTTTTATTAGTTCCTTGACTTCTGTAACAGGTACTCCAGTAAGATTCTCTTTGTAAAAGTGCATGGCAAGAGTCTGCATTAAGACAAAGCGATGCTCACGATTGATAAGAAGTTTGCGTTTTTTATCTATTGCCTGTCGTTTTATCTCTCCTTTAAGATACATCTGATACAGATTAGCAGAATTGATTGTCTTTTTTTCCTTAATTAACTGAGGAAGGGTTTTTGTAATCATATCCAACATCACAGGTCGCTTAGATAAGTCTGATAGATCGTGAATCTCTCCAATCTTTTCAAGGTAATATATCCAATCTTCTTCTGCCTCTTTGATAAGAGGTATTCGTCTTTTAAGAAAAGACTTAATCTGTGATTCATTTAAGGGGATAAGCTTAAGCCTATCAAATCTTCGTTCTTTGTCCAGTAAGCTGGTCGGTGCAAAGATTTCATCTTCTTCTTTTGCAGAGATAAAATATTCAGGTCGGCTGGTGAGAAGCACTTTACTTTTGGTGGATTCAGTCAGTTTTTGTATCTCCTTGAGATTTCCTGTGATGGTATCAAAGTCTACATGGATAGCCATCTCATCAAATCCATCAAATATCAACAAAAATAGCCCTTCATCATTCATCTTTTTAAAGATATTAAACTTAGGATTAGAGACGCCACAATTTCTATCAAGATAACCTACAATAAGGTCTTCAAAGTCAACATTCTTAGTAAATTTTCCAAGATTGAATAAAATAGGTATCCGTATCTTATCCTTTTTACTCTCTTTGTATCTTTTAGCTAATTTGTATGCATAATGCCGAGAAAAAGAGGTCTTGCCTGAACCATACTCACCTAAGATGGCAATTCGGTTTCCCAAAGTTTCTTTTTTTAGCCAATTGTCGATATACTCATCAACAGGTGAGAGTATCTCTGCTTTTGTCCCTGTTCTTTCCTCTCCTCTCTTTTCAGCATCCAGGTCGATATAATACCTACTCAACTCATCATTTTCAAAATCTTCAATAATCCAATCAATATAATCATCAAAATTTATAAGATTGTTCGCAAACTCATCATAAGTAAATAAGTCAATATCTACTTTATTTTCTGCAAATGATTTGGCATATCTTACAAATCCTTTTGATGAGATAAAAATTCCTCTATTGACATTAGCTACTTTTACAATATTATAGAAATCCTGAACCTTTTTGATGCCTATATTTTTATTCTCATCCTTGCACTCAACAATCATCTTTGTAGTAATTAGACCGTCTGTTTTTTCTGCCAAAATATCAATCTGGCGATTTTCAATAAAGAGATCTCTTTGGACTTTATAGCCCATTAGTCGAAATAACTCTGCAACTTTATTTTCAAACTTTGTTCCTTTAGCTGTAGTTGACATAACAAATTTTCCCACTATTAAAACGATAGGCTTCAATCAAGGCTCATATTCGCTATTGATATTGGTATATCTAACGATTGAGCTAAGCTGCGGCGGGCTTGCCCGCCGTCAGCTTCAGCGATTTGTTATCATATTTTCTTTAAATATTTGCCAAAAACAGACTGAAACTTATGAGACTGATTCATCAACCAAGCAAAGCTCTGTTCCCAATTATCATTGTTAATTACATCAATATCAAAAGTCGTTTTAATTCTGCTTGCTTTTTTCCCTACTAGTTCCATCCATTCGAGGCTACTATCAATTTCTCTAGAAATATCATCTTTATAATTGCATAATGCATGAAAAAGCTCTTTGGAATCTGGAATGTAAAGCTCACACCTTAATTGATTATTCTGGGTATCCACAATCAAAGCAAGATGGGCTTTTGAGTTACCAATACTGATATCATACCAGTGTTGCGGATATGCCTTTCTGAGCCGAAGGGAACTATTATTATTCTGAGCATATTCTTTGAATCGAGTCCAAAACTCAAGTTGCATCAGTTTTGTATCAGAAAGACCTGATTGACTTGTTGATTTTTTAATAGCTTTTGCCCAGTCATTAGGTTTAGAAACAATTTGAAATTTGGGAGCGAAGGGAGAATTATCTATTTGCCAAAGTTCCATTTTTATTGCAAATAGGTTTATTTTGTCATCAGTATGTTCGTTTAACCAATCAATAGCTTGCTTATGCTCATCTCTTACATCTTTCACAATCCAAATAACAATTTCTGCATCAAACCCTGAAGCGTATGTAATAAGTTTCCCTAAATGATCGTGGTCGGTGCTTTCAAGCTGATTCTCAATAACGATTTTCTTTCCAGTATTTTCTTCCTCTGCAAAAATGTCAACATTGAATTTGCCAACACTTGCTTCTGTCTGAATCAATGAAATGTCGATACCAATCTCATCACCTAAAAGTTGTAGATTTTCATCCTCTGCAAGCCAATTTGTAAAATCCGTAGGTTCACGGCTCCACTGTTCACGTAAATCAATTTTTTTTAGTCTTGATAGTGTCATGTTTGTTTACCTTTCTATTATGATAACGATAAAGTTCAGGTGCGGCGGGGAGGATTGCCACAAAAGTTTGATAGCAAGATAAAACTTTGAGAGATTACAAAACTCTGACCACGGCACAGTTCCCCGCCGTCAACTGCAACGCAGGGTTAGACAAAAGCTTTGATTCGCTATCTTTTCCTTTTCCTCTGCCTCACCGAATTATTGTGCATTCCACATTCACGGTTTGACCCTAACTAATATCCTTTGTGGCGTCAAAAGGAACGACTGCTTTTGGCAGTTTTTTCCCTTAATTCCATTGCTCTATTACTGATTTCTTCTATAGATAGATTCTCATCTAACCCATCCCGCCACTTTGTATAATCAAACGACTCTCGTTGAATTAATGCAATAAAACGTTCTACCTCAATATCTCCAAGAAACTCAGTTAGTATCTGAAATCCTTTTAATTTTATTTCTGTATCTGTTGTCATAAAGATACCTCCTTGATAAAACTAAATATATCAATAATCTTTATCTCTTTATCTACATCAGCCTTCTTTAATATCTTATCATCAGCTGTTAAGAAATATTTGCAGCGTTGATAAACTGCACAGGCTATATGTAATGAATCAATTTTTTGAAAACCTTTACGATTCAGCAAATTAGCTTTTTTTAATATTGCACTATTCTCTGAAACATCGCTTACAGCATATCTTTTCCATCTACTAATTTGCCTTTTTCTCTCTGCAAAAGGATTCTTATTGTTCTCGTAGTCTAAAATATATGACCAACATAGTTGGAATTTTCCTGCTCGAATTTCTTCTTGAATTCTTAATTTTGCTTCTGTTTCAAGTTTAATTCGTAACTGTGATTGGTCGTCAAATGGTCGATTAAAACAACAGTTATCAAGATATATCTTCATTCTGCGGGTCTACGAGCCGTAACCCCGGATGCCTGGTTCGACTCATTTTCCTCCTCTTCCAAATCGCTCCGCAATCCCACCTCCTCAATTCTGTCCGCCGCCATCCGAATCCATGATAGCAGGGAGTCTATCTCTTTATCGCTGAGTGGACGTGAGATCGTGAACTTGAACTCCTTTCCTGCAGGCGACAAGAGACCCGTTTCCTTCGCTTTGACCGCCAGTTCTTGTGAGACGGCTTCACCGGAGTTGACACGGGAGAAGAACGTTTTGTCAGATATTCTTGTAAGGAAAGACTGTCCGTACACTGACTGAGGGGGATACCCGTAGCAGAACTTGAAATGAACGCCCTTGGGGTTCACGTTGACGGAGAACCCGCGAGAACCCCAGTGAATAGGAAGTCCCCGCTCATCTGCCAGTGAGAGAATCCTCGAAAAGACTGACACGCCGTGAGCGTCAAGCGACTGGATGAATTGCTCCCTCGTGATTTTGGCACGCGCCTCTGCGGTCACCGGTTTGTCAGTCCGAAAATGATCGACAACGACAATATCGCTTGACAGCAGGCGTTTGTCGTCCTCTGTACGAAAAAAGGAGAACTCCAGACATGTGACGCGAAGTCCCTTGTCGTTAAGGAAACCGGCAGTTTCCCTGATTTCCGGCGTGATAGTTTCGCCAACGATGACGATGCGCTGGTTCTTGTTGAAGGAGACGCCTTCTTCTGAGCCCAGTGCGAAGTAGTTGCGATGGGCTTCAGCCAGACTCAAACCGTCGTCGTCCTGATACTGCCGGGCAAGGCTTTCTATCTGTGGATAGTCCAGTTGCGCGGCATAGGCCGTATATTCGAGTGACTGAGCAATCGTCTCTCGGGGAGTCCGTCCTCGTTTCAGTTCAAGGATAACCAGGTCACCGTACCTATCGATCGCAAGGAGATCAATAGTTCCGCCCCAACTCGTCTGCACCTGTCGGCCAATGATGAGTAACTTACTATCCTGCACAATCCCATCAGGATTATTCTCAAGCCAGTCTTCAAGAACCGCTTCCTGATGCTCGTTACCGAATTCAGTTTTCATGTACTCGGCGAACTCGCCGGCTTTGTCTACCCCAAATAGACGCATGTTTCCCCTCTATCTCTCATGTTGAACGACAAATCTCAGCCATCGCCTTTAGCGGCCGGCTGCAGCGAATTATTAGAACACAAATAGTCCAAATATCCTTCTCTCTTATCTCCCTATTAACTCTTTTGTTATATCGAATCATCCCCTATTTTATATCACTTCTATTATACAGCATAAAAATCTGCATGTCAATCAAAAAAAGTTTTCTGCAGAACTTCCCCGACTTCACAGGAAAGTGCACATCTATCCCCAAAGCCATTCTGGAGATCCGTCGATAAATCGAAAGAAATGGCTTTGGGGATAGATGTCCGTTATGCAAAGTCGGGGAAGATCTGAGTTTTCTGGACTATTTTTGTCTAACGATCAATCTCACCGGCGGCAATGGAGCGTAGTGGAATTGCCGTCCGGTGCAGTGCCTTGTTCGACGTCAGATTTCAAGCTCAGGTGGCAGTCCAAAGAGCTTTACTTCGCCTCGAAACCGGGCAGTAATAGACTCTTCCGACTCCCATCGTGGAGCAAGCATCATGCCCCTGTCCGGTATCTCACAATAGGGCGGCGGTGCCCCATACAGGGCATTCATGATTGCCGCCTCAAGTCGTTCAAGAAGCCGAGGTGCCGTCCCAACATTGGCCACAAAGACCCGGAATGCAGCGAGTTGACGGCGAGCGGCAGCCACCAGATCACCCTTGCGATCCTCGTAGTCCTTGCGTTTCTCAGGTGTCCAACCCCATCCATGCCATATCTCTTTGCGTACACCGCGAGTCATGGCAGCCATATTCAGAATCGTGTAGCCCCCCGTCAGATACTTCGCGGTGTGCTCTCGGAGTCGAGTAGGGATAGACCGCCGGGTGATTCCCGCCGCATAGATGATGTAGCCAGTTTGGTATTCAGAAGCCCACAGGTAGAGACCAGAATGGCTTGGAATCGGTGGTAACCCGGATTCACCCTCGAACGTTGGCCATGCATAGGGGCCAGTCCATTCAACCTCTATGGCGTTTGAGTCTTCCATCAGTCATGCTTCCTCGTCGTCTAACGACAAAGTTCAGGTGCGGCGGGGAGAATTACCACAAAAGTTTGATAGCAAGATAAAACTTTGAGAGACCACAAAACTCTGACCACGGCACAGTCCCCCGCCGTCAACTGCAACGCAGGGTTAGACAAAAGCTTTGATTCGCTGTCTTTTCCTTTTCCTCTGCCTCACCGAATTATTGTGCATTCCTCATTCACGGTTTGACCCTACTATCTCCCCCTAACCTATCTTATTTCCATAAATTCTTACGGTCTAACTCTAACTCTTTCCTCACTCCTTCTCTGAATTAAGTCATGTTCCAACATCCTGGTAGCGTTGCGTATCTTTTCTCTCAACCAGGCATTGATTAACGACTCAGATGAAACTTTCTTTGTTTTTGCTATTTCAGTAAGATTAGCCACAATATCTTCTTCAAGAGCAACCAAATGCTTTCTCCTTTTGATATTTACATCAAAATGGGCTTCTGGCATTTGTTCCCAATAATTCCCCATGTCATGAATATCAAAGAAGTCAATAAGTTCATCTATAGATCTTGAAGGTGGTAGAGTTTTTAATTTATTTTTTACCATATTGTTTCCTCTCTTTCTTTTTCATATTTCTGGCACTCAAGATGAGTGTTTCTCTCGTCTTTTTGTAGATAAAGAGTACGGATAGGTATCTTCCACTATTAGTTTGTCCCAAAGCCAGATAAACATCTTCGCCTTTTCGCTCACCTTTTTCAACAAAACGGAATTTTGGTTTATTATTTAACACCTCTTCAACTTCATTGGGAGTAACATTGTGTTTAACTGCCAGTTTATCAACAATGTTTCTGAGCCAAATAATACTTTCTATCTTCATCCGTTTTTTTATATCCTCTTTTCATTCAGCATGTTATATCTATTATTCACAGGTAGGCTAACGATAGAACTCACCTGCTGCGGGGAGGATTACCACCAAACTTTGTAAACAAGATAAAAGCTTGAGATACCACAAAACTCTAATTACGGCACAGCCCCCCGCAGTCAGGTGCAGCGAAGGGTTAGAAAAAGCTGCACTTCGCCGCCTCTTTCTTCTTGCTTCCTCTATCTTACCTAACTATCACCTTTCAGTAAGCCCTCTTAGCCTCCCCCCTGTTGCTTCTAATGGATAAGCAACTCTTTCAGGAAAGCATCAATCTCGCAGGCATGGTATAGTCCACCAAAGGAGCAAATATTCTCACCAAAACTTCCAATAGGAATAACTCCTCCTTCTCCTTCTTGTCTGCCCGGCCTGTCTAACGACAAAGTTCAGGTGCGGCGGGGAGGATTGCTACCAAACTTTGTAAGCACGATTACCTATTGAGATACTATAAAACTTTCAATTACAGCACAGTCCCCCGCCGTCAACTGCAACGCAGGGTTAGGCAAAAGTTCTGATTCGCTGTCTTTTCCTTTTCCTCTGCCTCACCGAATTATTGTGCATTCCACATTCACGGTTTGACCGTAAAATATCTCCTTTTTATTTTCTCACACAAAGCCACAGAGAACACAAAGGTTTATTGTTTTATTCAATTTCTTTGTGACTTTGCGTCTCTGTGTGATTATTTTTATTAGTCTAACATTAGATTAGTCCTTAATTTCTTAAACTACGAAATACGCGAAACACACGAAAGAGTCTGATTGACAAATCTTTCATACTCGAGTTTCGGATAGTGGCCGAAGTTTACCAGCAGTCCGAGTTGCTTTCCAGTCGATTTTAGGTAGTTTATCACCTGAGCACGGTGCTCGTCAGTCAATTCTTTTACTGCTTTGATCTCAAGGATAATCTTGTCGTAACACAGGAAGTCCGGTTCGTACTCATGCTTGAGCGTCCGTCCTTTGTATTCAAGTCGAAGTCTGGGTTTCTCCTGGAATGGGATTTCCTGCTTGACGAGCTCAATTACCAGACATTCTTGATACACTGCCTCCAGGAATCCATTACCTTTCTCCTTGTACACCTCAAAACATGCACCGATAATTCTGTAGATCTCTTCCTTAAAAACTATCTGCTCTTTTCCCATTTTCGCGCCTTTTGCGTGTTTCGTAGTTTTTTCTCTCCAGGCTAACGACTGAGATCACCTGCAGCGGGGAGAATGACCACAAACCTTTGTAAGCAAGATAGAACTCTGTTAAACCATAAAATTTTCAAAATCACGCCTTAGTCCCCGCAGTCAGGTGCAGCGAATTGTTAGAAAAAGTTGCACTCCGCCGTCTTTTTTTTCTTTTCTTTTGCTGGTTAAAGTGAGCTCTCTACTATTAAAATTTTCTTAGCTTCCTTTGTTGCTCATGACAGAAAAGCAAGATTTTAAGAGGAAGCTCCAATTCTACCAGCATCCGTAGTATGCCTTTTTTTATTATTTCTTTTTCTCGCCCTTGCGTTTCTAACGATTGAGCTCACCTGCCGCCAACAGTATAGCACATAAACCTTTGAAAAACCACTAACTTTTGATAGGGCACAGAAGCTTGAAAAAACTACAGACTGTTGGCGGTCAGGTGCAGCGATTGGTTAGAAGGATTTTTCAAACATTTCATCTGCAATGTTTCCTTCACAAATTTTAGTTGCTGGACCTCTCATTGTAGCTGAAAAATTATCGTCAAGCTGAATTTTAATTTGTCCGCCGGGCATGTGAACTGTAATATCGGCATCGCATAGTCCAAGTCTATGAGCTACAGCCGCTGCCGCAGTGCTACTGCTACCAGAAGCCAATGTGTATCCTGCTCCTCGCTCCCATATTTCAATCTGGATGTTATGACGATCTATGACCTTCATGAACTGAACATTCGTGCGATTCGGAAATCGAGAATCTGTTTCAATTAACGGGCCATAGCGATGGGCCACTTCTGACGTCGGATGCTCCGTAAGTACAACACAGTGAGGGTTGCCGACTGTTGCAGCGCAGAATTTCAAAACATTGCCATCTATTTCGATTTCTTCGTTTAACACTTCTCGTGAAGTCCCAACAACAGGGATATCTGCGCTATTGAAACTTACACCACCCATTTCCACCTTCACGCTCTTGCCGTTAGCACTGACTTCACATGATACAACCCCACCGAGCGTCTCAACAGTGAAAGGCATGCTGTTAACGAGACCCTTATCCCAAAGGTATCTTGCAAAGATTCTCAGACCATTTCCGCTTTTCTCTGCTTCGCTTCCGTCAGGATTGTAAATCTTCAGACCGAAGTCACACGATTGACTGTCCAAAGGGCCAAGCAATATGCCATCAGAACCAACGCCATAGTTTCGGTGACATATCAAACGGATCACATCCTGACTAATCTCATTTTTGAGATCTGCAGGATGGATTATGATGTAGTCGTTACCAAGAGCATGATATTTTGTGTATTTCATTTTTCCTTCTAACGATTGA
This sequence comes from bacterium, assembly GCA_040755795.1. Classification (NCBI taxonomy): domain Bacteria; species bacterium. The sequence goes on from JBFLXS010000089.1 coordinate 11,003, forward strand.
GCTCACCTGCCCGAGCGAAGCGAGGGTCAGGTGCAGCGATTTGTTAGACTGTTTTTTACCACGAAGAGCACGAAGGTCACGAAGATTTTATAGAACAAATCGTTTTATTCCTTCTTTCAATCTTTCTACATTGAAATTTATCAACAGACCAACTTTAATATTTGCTAACTTCATTAGATATTTCATCAAATTTTACTTCGTGTCCTTCGTGGTTTAATCTCTTTTAGTCTAACGACGGAGCTAAGCTGCGGCGGGCTTGCCCGCCGTCAGCTTCAGCGATTGGTTAGAATCCTTTTTTTATTTTCTCACACAAAGCCTCAAAGCACACAAAGATTTATTCTATATTCTCCATTGACTATTCTTGATATTCCATCTTTCATCAGAGCTTCTCCAAAATTTAGCAGATATCCGAGCTTACATCCACTTAATCTCAAATAAGTCAAAACCTGCTTCTTATGTGCTTTGTTTACGGATTCAACAGATTTTAACTCAATTATTACTTTGTTCTCAACGAGAATATCTGTTCGGAAGCCTTCGTCAAATTTTATCCCCTGATATTCTATCGGAATGGGTACTTGTCTGTTGACTGACAAACCACGTTTCTCAAGCTTATGGGCAAGTATAACTTCATAAACAGTTTCAAGCAATCCTGGTCCAAGTTCCTTATGTAACTCAATCGCTGTATCAACTATGATTTCTCCAATTTTATTTTCATTCATCTCTGTGTTCTTCGTGTCTTTGTGTGATTATTTTATAATTCTAACGATAGAGCTCACCTGCTGCGAGGGGGGAATTACCACTAAACTTTCATAAGCAAGATAAAACTTTGGGGAATTACAGAACTATCTCAATCACGCCACAGCCCCTCGCAGTCAGGTGCAGCGATTGGTTAGAAAAAGATGCACTCCGCCGTCTTTTTTTCTTTTCTCCTTGCTGGCTAAAGTATCTTATTTCAGAATACCAATTCACAATTCAACAGGCTGTTGACATATCTTTTCAGCGGTATAACGGGGGTGAATATTACACAACCTCTTGAGAATTAAGGACTTGGAGTGAATGCAATGCTGGTGCAAATTTTTATTTATAAT
>JBFLXS010000090.1 GCA_040755795.1 bacterium
TAATACTTTTGGTACAGGGTGGAGTTCGACCTTGATGAGAACAGGGCTCTAAGTTCACATAAAGGGTTGCTCCTCTTGCTTTTGTTTTAGCCTGGTTAAGGGCATTTATTTCTGCATGAGCAAATCCTGGTCCCTTATGATAACCTTCTCCAACAACCTGACCGTCTTTGACCACGATTGCTCCGACCATCGGATTAGGGTTAGTTTTACCAGCCGATTTCTTTGCCAGTATAAATGTCCGTTTTATATATTTTTTATCCATAAATATATTACTTTAGATGCTTTTTAGATGTTGTATTCTCTATTGCTTATCCTTGGGGATATTTTACCAGAAGATTTATCACCTGTCAACAAAATTCCAACCTGATAAAATAATTCTTGACGCAAGTCAAAGAAAAGGTTATAATATAAATTGGTTAATTACTAATTCCATTTTTAGAGGAAAGATGAGAAATTTTATTAAAAATGCTATTAATAAAGCCCCAAAAGTAGATTATTTAGAAATCAGGATAGAGGAAAACCAAACCACAAAAGTAGATTTTATCGGAAAAGAACTTGAAAATATTGGTGTAACTACTAAAATCGGCGGGAATGTTAGAGCGTTAGTCAATGGTGGCTTTGGGTTTGTTTCCTTTAATAATATAGAGCAACTTGAGACTTATATCAAATTAGCCGTTCAAGAGGCAAGATTGACCGGGAAGAGTAAAACTCAGTTTGCCTTTGCCCAACCTGTTGTAGATTCTAAAATAATCTCTGGTGGAAAAGACCCAGGAGAAATATCATTAGAAGAAAAATATCACCTTTGCCAACAATATAATTCCATTATCCTGAATTTTTCCCCACTCATTCAAACCTCAAAGGTTACTTATCGAGATTATTATAAAAAACAGTATTTTGCCAATTCGCAAGGCACAGATATACTTCAGGAAAAGGTATTTAGCGGGATTAGTTTTGTAGCGATGGCAAAAGATGGTATGAATGTTCAACAGGCGCATACATCTACAGGTGATTATTGTGGCTATGAAACGGTTCAAGGATTGGATGATAAGGTAGAAAATGTCTGTAGATTAGCCGTAGATTTACTTAAAGCCAAAAGTATCCAGGGAGGTAAATATACCGTTGTTCTTGACCCTGAGTTATGTGGTGTATTTATTCACGAGGCTTTTGGACACTTAGCCGAGGCTGACCATATCTACGAAAATGAAAAGATGGAAGAACTGATGAAATTGGGTAAAAGGTTTGGCGGTGATGAACTAACAATAATTGACGACGCCACACTTCAACTTCAAGCAGGTTCTTATGCCTATGATGAGGAAGGAGTTCCTGCGGGCAAAACTGAGATTATTAAAAATGGGATATTTTTAAATCGCTTACATTCTTGTGAGACCGCGGCTAAAATGAATGCTAAACCCACCGCAAATGCCAGGGCGATTAATTATAATTTTGAACCAATTGTCCGGATGTCAAATACCTATCTTGAACCTCGAAATCTATCTTTTGAAGAGATGATAAGTGATGTCAAAGAAGGAATTTATGCCAAAGGATACATTGGTGGAAATACGGATTGTGAGATGTTTACCTTCTCGGCACAACAGGCTTATTTAATTAAAAATGGTCAGGTCAAAAACTTATTACGGGATATCGTGCTGACTGGAAATGTATTTGAAACATTAATGAATATCGAGGCGATTGGTAATGATTTAGTCTTTTATGGTGGGCTTGGTGGTTGTGGTAAAAATGGGCAGTCGCCGTTACCTGTTTCCTGCGGTGGACCACATATCCGAATTAAAAATATCGTAATTGGAGGAAAATAGTGGAAGATGTTTTAAATAATATTTTAAAATATACCCCAAATGCAGAAACCATTCACCAACAATTTATTTTAACTCAAACTAAATTCGAAAATAATAAGTTAAAATATATCAATACCAAACAAATCAATGGTTTGGGATTAAGGGTCATAAAAGAGGGTAAGATTGGATTTTCTTCAACCACAAATCTGACTAACCCATCCCAATTAATTGAAAATGCAATTATTAGTGCTAAATTTGGTCAAGAGGCTAAATTTGAATTCCCAACAAAACCACACATTCCTTCACAAATAAAAATATTCGATAAAGAGGTTGAGAATTTTACCATTGAACAAGGCGTAGAATTAGGGGAAAGCCTGATAGACCGACTATCAGACATTGAACCTGAGTTATTTTGTAAAGAGTTAGAGATTAATAAAACTATTTTAGAGACAAAGATTATGAATACATCAGGGGTTGATTTTGAATATCAAAAAACCATATTTACCTTTTGTGTTACTGGACTTTTAGTAAGAAATAATAGCCTCTTATGGCTAACTGAATATGTCAGTGGATGCAATTTGAATAAGGATATTAATTCTATTGTGAGCAAGATAAATGAGTCGTTAGCCTGGTCTAAAAATGAGCTTTCGGCTAAACCCAAAAAATTACCCGCAATATTTACTCCAAAATTAATCCCAACGCTTTTAGAGACCATTAAACTCGGTATAAATGGAAAATTAGTTCAAAAAGGTGCCTCGCCTTTGATTGGAAAACTCGGCGAAAGGATATTTGATGATAAAATAACTATTTATGACGATGCAACGATGGATTTTGGAATAAGTAGTTGTCCGGTAGATGGAGAAGGAATAGCCACACGAAAGACACCATTGATTGAACAAGGTGTCTTGAAAAATTATATCTTTGATTTACAAACCGCCGGTTTTTTAAAAACTAACTCCACTGGTAATGGCTATCGAGATTTTGATTCCTTACCTGCACCACATTGCAGTAATATTGTAGTTTTACCAGGAAATATGGACTTCTACGAGATGATTAAGGATATGAAGGAAGGAATTATTATAGATTTAGTTCTGGGTGGTGGGCAGAGTAATGTCTTAGCCGGTGAGTTTGCCTTTAATGTTGAATTGGGATTTAAGGTGGAAAATGGAGAGGTCGTTGGCAGATTGAAAGATACAATGGTTGCCTGTAATCTCTTTGATATTTTTAATAAAATACGGGCAATTGGCTCAAAGTTATCCGACTGGGAAGGGGTTAGAAGCCCACATTTTTACATCGATGAGGTAAATGTTACGGGAATAGGATAGAGGAATATTTCGACCTGTATGGTTAGAAATTATAAGCAATGATAAGATTATGGAGTCAGATAATAGGAGGGGAAGTGTCAGTGTGAGTGTCAGTGTCAGAAATCCTTCTGACAGTGTTACTTTAAATTGACACTGACACTCATTTTCAGGGGAAACGAGCATGCCCCTACGGGACACAAAGGGGGATGAAAATAGGTTTGATGGTTTGATGGTTCAGGTGAAATCAGGCTGAAGCCTGCGGCTACCAGCCTTCCCGAGTCCCGATTTTCAGGGGAAATTTCCACCCCCTTAATCCCCCGCCAGCGGGGGAGATAAAAAATTAAAAATCTGTGTAATCTGCGAAATCTGCGGATTATTTTCAGAGGAATAAACTTGCTTTTCATCGGTTCCTTGGTCTATAGTCTATGGTCTGAAGTAATCATACAGGTCGTAATTTTTTCTTGACTTATTATTAAATATATTGTATTCTAATAAGTCACTAATCAATTACCAAATCAAGGAGGAATAAGATATGAGTTTTCAACCACAAAATATCAGAAATGTAGGTATTGTTGGACATGGAGGCACTGGAAAGACTTCCTTTGCGGAAGCCTTACTTTTTAACACCAAAGTAACTAATAGATTAGGTCGAGTAGATGATGGGAATACTATATTTGACTATGACCCAAGCGAAATTGAACGAAAAATATCTATCAATGCAAGTTTAGCCTATCTGAATTGGAGAAATCATAAAATTAATATTATCGACACGCCAGGCTATACTGATTTCCTTGGAGAGGTAATTCGCTCATTAAGAGTAGCAGATGCCTGTCTGGTTTTGATAGATGCCACATCGGGTGTAGAGGTAGGTACTGAAATAGCCTGGAAATATGCAGATGAATACAACCTCCCCCGAATAATTTTTGTCAACAAAATGGATAAAGAAAATGTTGATTTTTATAAAATATTAGAGACAACAAAACAACACCTTGATTCAAAATCTAATATCGTTCCTATTCAATTACCTTTAGGCCAATCAGCAAGTTTTAGAGGGGTAATTGATTTAATTAAACTAAAATCTTATACTTACAAAGATGGAAAAAGTGAAGAAGGAGAAATTTCCCAGGATGAATTGAATAAGGTAAATCAGTTTCGAGAAAAATTATTAGAGGCAATAGCCGAAACATCAGATGAATTGACTGAGAAATACTTAGAAAATATGACCCTGGACGAAAGTGAAATTATAACTGGTTTAACCAATGGTGTTAAATCAAGGAAGATTATTCCTGTGGTTTGTGGTTCAAGTTATAACAATATTGGCGTATCTGCGGTATTAGATATGATAATAGACCTTTTCCCTGCACCAATTGAGCAAGGGGAGATTGTTGGAACTATCCCTGATAAAAAAAGGATATGTTCGCTGACTGCACCATTTAGTAGTTTAGTATTTAAGGTTATTACTGACCCGTATATTGGTGAATTGACTTTCTTTAGAGTTTATTCCGGCATAGTCCATAGTGGTGATGAAATCTATAATCCAACCAAGAATCACAAGGAAAAAGTTTCACAAATTTGTCAGATTATGGGTAAGAATCGGAATGATATTCCAGAGATTGGTTGTGGCGACATTGGGGCTTTGGTCAAATTTAAAGGGGCTTTTATTGGAAATACATTATGTTCGCCAAATGACCATATTGAATTTCCAAATATTATCTTTCCTGAATCAACCGCTGAGGTTGCGGTTAATCCCAAAACAAAACAAGACCAGGAGAAAATGAGTCTTGCCTTATCAAGACTTCATGATGAAGACCCAACCTTTCAGATTCGCTATGACCATGAGTTAGGTCAAACTATTGTTTCGGGAATGAGTGAATTGCATTTAGATGTAATGCTTCACAAATTACAAAAAAAGTTTGGGGCAGAGGTAAATATTGAAAGGCCTAAAGTGCCATATCGAGAAACGATTAAAACCAAATCTAAAGGTGAAGGAAAATACAAACGACAAACAGGTGGTCGAGGACAATACGGACATGCATTGATAGAAATTGAACCATTACCTCAAAATTCCGAAACCTCATTTGAATTTGAAGATAAAATTTTTGGTGGGGCTATCCCGGCTAAATATATTCCATCTATCGAAAAAGGCGTAAAAGAGGCAATGGCAAAGGGGATATTAGCGGGCTATCCTATTCTCTGGGTTAAGGTTATCTTATATGATGGTAGTTTTCATGAGGTAGATTCGTCGGATATTGCCTTTAGTTTAGCCGGGTCGTTTGCCTTTAAAGAGGCATTTCAGGATGCACATCCAGTTCTTATTGAACCAATTATGAAGGTTGAGGCAAAGGTGCCTGAAGAATATATGGGTGATGTTATTGGAGATTTGAATAGCCGACGAGGTAGAATTCAAGGGATAGAGCCGCTGGGTAGAATTCAAGTAGTCAATGCCTTTGTCCCTCAATCAGAAATGTATAAATACTCTACCTCATTGCGTTCGATTACTCGTGGTAAGGCAATTTATCACGCTGAATTCGCCTATTATGAAGAAATCCCGCATCAACTCGCAGAAAAAATTATCCAACAACATAAAGAAGAGAAACACTCATAACTCTGCGATTCACAAAGGATGACAAAAATAAAGGGACTCGGGACTCGGGGTTCGGGACTCGGATTTCGGATGGTGTCTGAAAATAACTCTAATAGTGAAATCTATACAGATTCGGACACTATTTCAACCTTTATGCTAGATTAAGACACCACCGATTTCTGGGTTCGAAGATTCTTTTATTCCCGAATCCCGAACCCCGAGTCCCTAGTCCCGATTTTCAGAAAAAATGGGTAAAAGGAAAAAGATAAAAGAAATAAAGATTGAGGAGTTTAGATTTTCAAGAACCGATTTATTTATTATCGTTGGGTTATTGGTTCTGGTTTTGATTTACTTCTTTAAATTGGCAATATCAAAAGGTATATTTATTACCGGTGACCTGACGCTGAGTGACTTGATGTCACAATACTACCCGTTTCGCCATCTTTTAGGTGAATCATTAAAAAACTTGCAGATTCCTCTCTGGACACAATATATCTTTGGTGGGTATCCTATTTTAGCTCAGGGTGAAATGGGTGCCTTCTATCCATTAAATCTTATCCTGTTTTCTCTGCTACCAGATTTTGTTGCCTTTAACTTCTCTGTTATACTAAACTTCTTTCTGGGAACATTGTTTCTATTTTTGTATGCCAGAGTAATCAATCTCAGCAAATCCGCATCTTTATTATCCGCAGTGGCGTTTTCCTTTTCTGGATTTTTTATCACTCAAATCAGGCACATTAATATGATAAATACGGCGATATGGATACCGTTATTATTTTTCTTGATTGAATATTACTTCAAAAAAAAGAATATAATTTATATTCTCCTGGCGGGGATGGTGTTTGGGATTCAGATATTAGCCGGTCATTTTCAGATTGCCTATTACTCAGTGCTGGGGACATCTTTATACTTTTTATTTAAAATAGGCCAAAACTATTTACTATCTCTTGAGAAAAAAACTAAATCCCGGCTACCTTTAATCCAAATCTCCAAAACCTTTTCTATTTTTTTTACAAAGAAATTGGCTTGTTTAGTGTTAATATTTGTCATTGGTGGAGCACTTGCAGGGATTCAATTATTACCAACTTATGAGTTTATGAAACAAGGCACGCGGTCACAAGGGTTAAGTTTTGATGAAGCGGTAGGTTGGGGTTATCAACCAAAACATCTCATCACCTTCGTTTTGCCTTATTTTTATGGCGATTATGCTAAAGGGACTTTTAATGAGGAGAACACCTTATTCTGGGAAAATTGCGGTTATGTTGGTATAATTCCATTGATATTAGCCTTACTGTCATCAGGATTATTAAAAACTAATGGTTATGTCAGGTTTTTTGCCTTCTTTCTAGTTTTATCTATAGCGCTGACAATGGGAAAATACACGCCGATATTCAAGATATTCTGGGAATTTATTCCCGGGGCACAATATTTCAGATTCCCCAATCGATTTTTATTATTTGTCGCTTTATCATTATCTGTCCTTGCAGGATTTGGGATGGATTACATTAAAAATCGAATCAAAATACCTTCATTTTGCTTTCAAGGTTCGATTCTAATATTAATTATTGATCTGTTTGTATTTGGGATAGGACATAATCCTGCGGTTGACCCAAAGGTATGGTTTTCTCCACCAGAGACAGTGAAATTTTTAGCACAGGATAAAGATTTCTTCCGTATCTGCAGTTTTGGAAATAATGAATCCTGGCGAATGGTATATTCAAAATCTTCTGGCTGGAAAGGAAATGACCTTGACCTTTATATCAAACATCGGGGTGTGCTTCAAGAGAATTTCAATATGATATATCACCTTGAGAGTTTCTTTGGTTATCCGCCTAAAAGTTTTGGTCTTCAACGGTGCTCAAACCTTTATTATTTCTTACTTTATCAGAAAATGAAACTCTATGGCAGACCAAATGAACCTTTGCCGTTTACTGTTCCCGAGCCTGCTTTCTCAAAAATATTAGGGATAATGAATGTTAAGTATATTTTATCCTTCTGGGAGATGAACGACCCTAATTTAGAAGTAGTAATGAAGACTGATTTTAAAAAGGTAATTCCAGACATAAAGGTGTATCAAAATAAAATGTTTTTACCCAGAGTTTATGTTGTGCCAAAGGCAAAGATAGTCAAAGGAGAGGGAGAAATTTTAGGGGAATTGAGTAACCCCGGATTTGACCCAAGGAAGGAAGTAATTATTGAAGAAGAAATAGATTTTAGGGGTGTAGATACAGCGAATTCCGCGGTAAAAATAACTAAATATTCACCGCTTGAGGTAATTATTGAGGCTAAGTTGACTGATGATGGTTTTTTAGTGCTTGGTGATACCTATTATCCTGGGTGGGAAGCCTTTGTTGATGACAAATTAACTAAGATTTACCAGGCAAATTATCTCCAGCGGGCAATTCCAATAAAAGAAGGCAGACATAAAATCCGATTTATCTATAACCCTATCTCTTTCAAAATCGGGGCAATAATTAGTATTCTTACTTTACTTTTAACCGTGATTTACCTTTGGAGAAGATTAACACAGGGTATCCATAGATGATGTAGATTGGATAAAAGGTTAAGGTTAGGGAGCCGGTATGGAAGTTGGGTTAGGAAGTTGGTGATAATTGGTTACCTGGACAAATTTCGTAATTATTCAGCCGCTGATGGACACGGATTAACACGGATGAAATAGAATGAGTTTAAAATATGAAAAAAGGTAAGCGTTCAGGGTGTAATAAAGGGAAAATGGAAAAATTTGGAAAAAGGGTAAATAAAATTAGTAACTATTCACCACGAAGAGCACGAAGGACACGAAATGGAATTTAATGTCTTGTAATTTTAGGTAGTGGCTGACAATAACTACAAATTTTTTTTAACCACAAAGATCACAGAGAGTTTCACAAAAGAGTCAAAGATTTTTGAGAGAATAAATTTTTCCCTTTATTTCTTTGTGTATTTTGTGGTTAATTTCAGAGACCATCTAATTTTCTTCGTGTTCTTCGTGTTCTTCGTGGTGAATAGTTACTCGCATCCAATGACTCTATTCGATAATTCGTAACCGTTCAGGCTATACATCAAAAGTGTAAGAAGGGGGATAAGGAGATAAGAGTGATATGGAGATAAGATAATAGAAATAGATTGAAATTTATAGAAATAGGGTAACTATTCACCACGAAGGACACGAAGTGAAATTTGATAAATTATCGTAATCGTTCAGGTAACACAAGAATAATATTGAATATTGAATGTAGAATACTGAATGTAGAATGATGAAGTTTCTGGATTTTTCTGTTTGGCCGTTTTTATATTTTGAACATTCTACATTCGATATTCTACATTCAATATTTTGTAAGTGTTCCGAAATCTCAATCAATATTAGTAACTCAAGACCTGAACGGTTACAAATTATCGAATAGAGTCATTGGATGCACTATAGCGGTGCATCGAACTCTTGAGCCATGTTTGTTTGAATTCACGTGGAAAGATTGGAAGAAGGCATAAAGAGATTTGTTCTGTAACATCTTAGTGTCCTTCGTGCTCTTCGTGGTGAATAGTTACGAAATAGGTAGAAATTGATTGTGGAAAACAACAAATTTCCATAAATTTCTATCAGTTTCTACTAATTTCAATTTTTTAAATAATATCCCCTTATCCCCTTAATCTCCATATCTCCTTTTGTTACACCACCTGAACGCTTACAAATTTGATTTGTAATTTTGCATTTTGATATTTGATTTAATTTCAAGTCTAACTCTCAGTTATCTCCCCCAAATCCTATTTTGCAGAATCCTACTGAGTGATATGAGCATCAAAATGATGCTTGATTGAAGTCTATTATACCTGCAAAGAAGGCATCTGTGGTAGTAAAATTTTGCTGAAATGTATCTTTTTCTTCTTGACATCAAATATCCTAATATGATAAACTTAAAATAGTTCTACAAATCTGTCAAAAAAACTGCCACAAAGTGGCTTAGTTCAACAAATCGCTGCACCTGATCCTCGCTTCGCTCAGGCGGGTGAGCTGGGTCGATAAGTGGATTTAAGATTTGATTAATTATGCTATTAAATTAGGGAATTTTAGAGGATCGAATGACTTTTGTCACTATTATTAGAAGCATAGTTTTTATACTTATAAATATTTCTATATTTCTAAACGCTATCCATCTTTGTTCTAAATATTATATGAGTAAACATTCTAAAATTGATAGTATCATATCTTTATTAGTTCTATATATTGGTCAAATAATTTTATTTTCATCCCTTTTAGGGGCTATAAATATTTTATCTTACTATAACCTCGTTATTTGTTTCATAATCTTATACTTAATAATTTATCTTTTTATAAAAGAAAAAAAATATATATATACAGACTTCTACAAAATCTACAATGTTCCACAAAAATTTATTAATTATTGTGAAAATAATCAAATTCTATTAGTATTATTAATTTTACTTTGCTCAATTTTATTAATTCATTTAAAAACAGCGATTTTAGAATTACCTAAAGATGGAGATAGTATAGGATATCATATTCCAATGGCAGTTGGATGGCTAAAGGAACAAACGCTCTATACATTCAATATTCCATGTTGGTTTTATCCAGGAAATAGTGAATTACTAACATTATGGCTTATATTGCCATTTAGGAATGATGTTCTGATTGGCTTGCAAAATTGGATTCCATTTTTAATTTGTCTACTTTCAATTTTTAGTATTTGTAAAAAATTAATGATAAATACTAATTGGATCATTTATGGTATTGTCGCTTTTTCATTTATTCATCCTGTTACTAGTCAATTAATTACCCAACAAAATGATATTTTAGTTGCTACATTTTTTATATCTTCTTTAAATTTTATGCTTATTTATTATGATAACAAAAATAAAACTGATTTACTTCTATATGGAATTTCTATGGGATTGTTATTAGGCTGTAAATATTCATGTATATATTATTTTATTGTATTATTAATAATCCACATATTTTTGTTTAACAGAAAGCAAAAAATAAGCTCTATAATAAATGATCTGTGGATGATCCTATTTATTACATTAATTTTTGGAGGATTTTGGTATATTAGGAATTGGATTATTACAGGTAGTCCTATTTATCCAGAGGGATTATCTTTGTTAGGATTTAATATCTTCAAACCTATTCCTAAAATTGAATTTTTCTATGATTTAAAACAAACCATGTTGCTTTATTATTGGAATAAAATAAAAATTTTTCTACTGTTCCTATCTGCATTAAAGAATCAAGGAGGAGTTATATATCTTTTTTCTTTTCCTATAGTTCTATTCTCGCTTGTAATAATTTTATGGCAAAAAAGAAAGAAGAAAGAAGTGTCTGTTTTACTTTTAGCCCCAATATTAGCCTTTTTATCTCTCTTAATAACACCACTTTGCGTGGAAAATGTTAAAGGAACGTTAAACCAGTTGAGGGGGGGATATACACCTATTAGATATGGGCTTCCATTTTTCGCATTGGTTAGCATTAATTTTTCATTTTTAATGAATGTTTTTAATAATTATATTCAAAAATGGTTATTAGAAATCGTATTATTTCTATTTATCTTAATAAGCATACCAGATTTTAAAGGAAAAACGTATTTAGTTTTTGTAATATCTATATTCATTTTCCTTTTTTTCGTACATAAAAAGAGTAATATTTCTGATGTGCTTTTTAAACCATCAATAAAAAGGGCAATAAGGATATTATCATTTACCAGTATCATTATTTTAGGTATTTTAATAACATTTTTAATCTCTTATAAGATAGACAAGCGAGGTAATGAATATGGTAATTGGTTAAAGTATCATTTTGGATTCACTGGAGCTTATTCATGGTTTGATGAAGAAGTGAAAAATAAAAATGTAAAAGTTACTGGTTTAAGAAGCTATCCTTTTTATGGCGCTAAATTGGAAAACAATATTGTCTATGATGAATCAATTCCTATTGAACATATTGATTATTATATAGTAGGCAGAAACTCTAGTGACCCAAATAGTCCAAATTTTGGACAATTTGATGGTATAGATAAAAAATTAAATTCTTCGGGTTTTTTTATACCCGTTTACATCGATAATGTAATACATATATATAAAAATACTATTAAAAATAATTAACTTGAATTCTTTTCACTTAACTAGTAGAACGTTCTCTAAGTAGATATAACAATATTATAGTAAGTATTAACCAAAAGTTCACATTAGTATTGTTTATAGTTGATAGTCTATGAAACTATCAACTATAAACGTAACTATTCAGCAAAAAGGAGGATAATGGAGAAAGATTAGAGATAAGATTTAAGTTTTGTCCCTTGTGTTCCGATATAAGTAATACAAGCGAATAAAAAACACGGGGGAATTAATGACCATAGAAA
>JBFLXS010000091.1 GCA_040755795.1 bacterium
AGATGTCTTTTATGGCATTCCAGAATGCCCTTAAAAGGTCAGGACCTTCACAGTTTGATATAACATCCTCCGCAAACTGCCTTATATCAAGATTTAATGTAATCAGGTCATTGATTTCCCGAACCTCTCCAGATTCAATTTTCTTTCGGATTTCTTCATACCGCTTGCGCCTTGCAACTACCTCGCGCCATATCTCTGTAGGAAGGGCATATTCTGGCGGCGCAGGCTTGTTCCAGTCCTTGCGAAGCCGTATAGTTTCAATCTCATTTATGGATGAGACCTCTCTAACAGGCTGATTGAGTGTGGGAAGATTCAACCCCTGAGCAATGTTTTCTGGTAGAGGCAGAGGTTGAGCAAGGGTTTTCTTATTATAAATGTTCCATGTTATGCCGTGTCTGACAGCAGGGTATATGTATCTGTCAGGGTTTTCTTTGAGCAGATTCCAAATTGTGGGTCCATTTGGGTTTTCAAAGGCAACCTTGCACTTTGCCCTTGCTGAGTCAAAGATATAGGGGATAATGGTGTTTTTGCTGATGTATTCTGTGATGTCTTCTTTGGTGTAGTATGCGCCCATCTGCTTTTGGTTGATATACTTTTCAAAGATATAGCCAAGGACATCTGGGTTAATCTCTTCTCTGTTGCTTAAGTTTCGGACTGTGCGCTCAGGGTCAAGCACCCAGTCATATTCATCAAAATAGTCAAATATGGCTCCAAAGGCTTTATCAGGAATCTGGATATCCTCATAGCGTTCTTCAATAGTATGCATATCAAAGATTCCGCCGTTTATGTATGGAACCTTGCCAATCAAAGACTCAAGCTCAGGGGAATGTTTTATTTCGCCAAGACCTTCATGGAACAGACGGAGGAGGAAATAACGATAAAATGAATAGAAACTATCTTTGCCGTGTCTTTCCTGCATAATCTTCAGGCGGTTGCGGAGATAGTTTGGGTCTCCATCAAGAAAGCATTTTTTCTGGATGAAATATAGAAACATAAGCCTATTAAGCATTACTGAGGCATACCATTCCCTGTCTTCTTTAACAGGAATTCCCTTGATGAAATCAAGGAATGCAGAATGCTCCTTTTCAAACCTTTTATAAAACTGCTTTGTTACTCGTTCAACATCAAAGGCTGCCCTTGCGCGTCTCGAAACTTGAGCAATGGAAATACCTGCCTCTTCCTCCTCAAGCGAGATATAAAGGTGCCGAATCTTCTGAAGCAATGAATCACCAATTTGCCCTATTTGATATTCATAAGTGCGGGCACGAAGCGGCCGTGCTTTTTCCCTTTTTACCCACATCCAAGACTGCCTTGAATTATCATTGGTTATGAAAGTAATGAGATGCTCAAAACTTGTTTCAGAAAGTTTGCGGTCAAGTTTTAGCCGTGTGTTGTGGTCTGGCAGGGTATTGTCAAGGCTTTTATAAATCCAGGCAACAAAGCCCTTCTTTTCGGCAATGGCATTTAAGGCATAATCAGACTCATTAATAGGAATTGTAATTCTGCTACGGCAAGGCTCCCAGCCGAGTTCTTCAATAAACAACTTTGTCAATTCTGCATTTTGAAGGAGCGGTCTTGCACGGGCAATATCAAAAGGCATAGTTATTCCCTCCTGATGCCAAGTGAACAGATTATCTGGGGTTCGTTAGCACCTGTCTCTTCCTTTGGCACGCATAGTCGTCCATCTTCATAAAGAGAGATTGTTAACTCTGCAAATTTCTCAGCCGAGATGCCTGTGCGGAGTTCTCTATTGATGATGTCTTTGGCATATTCTGTGAGGGATTGCTCATAAATTGCACCTATGGCTGAATGCAGTAATTGGACATCAAACAAAGTGCCGATTATCTTTTCAGCATAATCCTTAAGTTTTTCATAGGCACGGCGGCGGGCGCTTGAAGGTTTGCCAAGCTGTCCGCCTGTCAAGGGATGCTCTTTTTGAATACTTTCTACTGCCTTCTGGACAAGCCTGTGATGATTTTCAAGCCGCTGCAAAGGAGGGGTATCAGGCTCACAGGCAGCGGCGGTAAGGATTTCATGCTGAGACTCTGTTACCACATTGCCGTCTTCATCAAGCCATGTAAGGGCGTCGTTTCCATCAGCAGTGCGGACATATACCATAACGCCTGATAATTTATCGTCTGATAATGGTTTGGTAGAAAACACAACATTGGGCAAATCTGAGATTATCTTTTTGAGTTCAGGATTAACATCGCAGGCATTCTTCCATATCTGGTATGCAAGCGATGCAAGGTCAACATCCTCATCTTCAGGGTCATTAAGAATGTTTGCTCTTTCTGTAAAGAGGTCGCGAATAATATTGTCATATTTTTCATCTTCAAAGAATGCCTCATCAGTTCCGATTACCTCGGCATTTTCCTGCAACCGCTGGCGAACTCTTGAACGCAGACTGATAAGACGCTCAACGCCTTCTGCTGGCAAAAAGGTATAGCAAAGAACCTCCCCTGCCTTCTGACCGATTCTGTCCACACGGCCTGCCCTTTGAATAAGACGGATTATTGCCCACGGTAAGTCATAATTTACAATAATGTGGGCGTCCTGAAGATTTTGCCCTTCGCTCAAAACATCAGTTGTAATAAGTACCCTCAATTCTTCTGATGAGGGTATTTCATTTCTTGCATCATTGCTTACAGGACTGAATTTTTTTACATAGCGTGACGGATCCTCTGTATCTCCTGTAACAGCGGCAATCCTTTTTATGCCAAGGCGTTGAAGCTGCTCATTCAAATATTCCACAGTATCTGAAAACTGTGAGAACACAAGCGCTTTTTCATCAGGATGCATTTGTGTAAGAAGATTAGAAAGTGCCTTAAGTTTATTATCTTTCTCAGGCTGCCACTCGCCTGCAAGCCTTAAAATCTCAAAGAGCCTGTTTGCGTCTTCTTTTAAATGTCTGGCAAGGTCATCTATAAATAAGTTTGTCCTTAACCAATATCGTGTTTCAAGCAATTTATAATTAGATTCAGCAACTTGGGCAAACTCGTCAAGTGAATTTGCTGTTATCTCGTTTAGTCTATTGGCGTCCTCTTGTTCTGTTTCAAATAACGAATCCTCGCTATCTCTCTCATCATTTCTGGCGTCAAATAACGCCGAGTCCTGCGTCCCGATAGGCAAAAGTCCATTTTTAATGGCATAAAGATAAATATAATTGCGCAGTATATGCCGCCGCACAGAGAGGAGAAAGGAGCTTCCGCTGCTTTCAAGTCTTTTAAAAAGATTAGTCCTGCAAAACCCGATGAGCCTTTTCCCTGCCCGTGACAGGTTTCTAATCACTTTATCTTCTTCTTGAGTCGGCGGGCTGTCTGGAGTTGGTTTTAGATAGTTGCCGAGTCCATAGCGAGGCAGATGAAGGTCTCTGATAATATTTACAACCTTGTCTGAGTAAAGACAGGCAAACTGGTCATTAATGTCTTTATCCTTGCAGTCAAAGGAAAGCGTCCTGGGAGACCTCTTTGGAAAGTAAAAACGGGCATTTCCTTCAAGAATCAGAAATCTTTTATCATCTTTAGACTTAATTCGTCCGCATTTAGGGCAATTATTCTGAGTTGGTGTAAGAATAGTGCTGCAAGATGGACATTCAGTATATGCATAATTTCTTTCTACAAAACTGCGAGTTCTGCGAACCATAAATAAACGCATAAGTTCCCGCCAGTCGTTTGAGTATTCGCTCTTCTCAAAGGCAGACAGACTGTTGACAGGGCATTGATGCCGTCTTGTAAATTCATCTACCCTGCTGTTACAATCGCGGCGGAGGTATTCTTCTGGACGGATGCCAACTGTATCATCTGCATTTAGAAATAACCTTAATTGGTTAGCAAGGTCAAGATAAACCTTATTATATGGCGTTGCAGATAAAAGAATGGATTTGCTTGCATTTTTCTCAATATAGTCTCTAATTACCGCCCATCGTCTGCCTTCACGATTACGGAGATTATGACTTTCATCAATGATTACCAGCCTGTAGCGGCGGAGTTCAGGGAGGATATTCTCCACCTGTGTGATTGACACAACCTTTGCAATCAGCCTATAACGATAAACATAGCCTTCCCACATTGGAACAAGATTTTTAGGGCAGAGAATAAGGGTCTCAATCTGATGAGGCGGTTCCTGAAAGACTCTGGCAAGCGTTGTTGCCATAAGTGTCTTTCCCAATCCAACCACATCGCCAAGTATAACACCGCCCCGTTTTTCAAGATGGCGTGCGGCAATGCGAACAGCAGCAGACTGAAACTCAAGGAGTGTAGGACGCATGTCGCGGGGAATCTCAAACTCTGACAACCCCGCTCTCGCTTCCTCTGCAAGATGATAAGCCATTTTGATGTAAATGCAATAGGGAGCCAATGTCTCTTCCCTTGCCCAACTCTCTTCTATGACTTTAATAAGTTCATTGGTTATATCCACACACAAGCGGTCATTCCATCGGTCGTTAAACCATTTTGAAAGTTTTTTGGCTGCATCGTGGTCAAGGACATCCACATTCAGTTCACCTTGATGAGATAACCCTGCAAGGGTTAGATTGCTTGAACCGAGATAGCCGATGATAGGATTTATCGGATCCTGCCTGAAACAAAGATAAAGCTTGGCGTGTAACGGATGTTTAAGAAAAAGTTTGACAACAACCTTTCCTGCTTTAAGTTGAGAGGCAAGACGGCGAAGCCCTGCTTCATCTTCATCAGTTGGCGCACCAAGGGTAAGCTGGTTTCTAAAATCATCAGCAAGTTTGTTCTTGAGCCGAATAATAACTTGATTGCTGATTATATCATCCTGTGGAAGAAGACGATAAAGCTGCCTCAATTGTTCATGGGGAGGCTTCTGCATGCCCACAAGCAGTCTGCATTGCTTGCCCTCTCCGCCATCCCAGGTTTCAATCAAGGTATCAATTGTCTTCCAGCCTCTGAGATTAAAATATCCAACACAAAAGTCTGAATATTTTGAAAGCTCCAGGCTCTGCCTTAAGGCTGGAAGGAATTCAAGGTCGATATTATCAAAAATACGGGGCATATCAACTCCTTCTGGGAAAGCGGGGGACACTTCCCCTACTCTATCCAGGTCTTAATCTATCAAATGCATTTCCACTTTTTTGTAACTATTCAGCCACAGATGGACACGGATGAAACACTGAAAATTCGTGAATCGTGTCCGGTATCCGTGTCCGTAATTAGGCTCAAGGCTAAAGGGTTTTTCTCCTTCTGACTTTTATTTTCTATCCTTCTTGATTCTCTGCCAGTGTAGGAAATTTCCACCCCCAACCCCCGCCAGCGGGGGGACACAACCCGCCTCTGACCTCTGTCTTCTGTCCTCTGCTTTCTATCTTCTGCTCTCTGTATTTATCCGTGCTAATCCGTGATAATCAATGGTTGAATAGTTACCTATTTTTAATATATTCCTTTTACTCCGATTTTAGATAATATGGGATACGTTCCGAATTATCCATGTTCAACGGTACACATTGCGGCGATGCCCAATATGAAGAATGGTTATAACTTGTCGCCTGTCATCAATCTCGTAAATTACGCGGTAATCACCTATTCGGATACGCCATCCTTCACGACCAATCAACTTGAGACAACCTGATGGCCTTGGGTCTTGAGCAAGAGCACGAATAGTATCACAAACTTTCTCATAGATTCCACCATGTAATCGAGCCAATTCTTTCTGAGCACTACGCAGAATAGCAATGGTATAATTCATTGGCGACCTCGTTCAATCTCGGCAACTGCTTGCTCAAATGGAATAATTTCATCCCCAGAAGTTTTGGCAGAGTCATAGGCGCGAATACATTCCAGTTCCTCCAATCCCTCAAGGAGTTTACGATATTCTCCTATATCTAAAATCACATCCGTGTGCTTTCCCTTTTCATCCACTACATAGCGTTCCTTGAATGTAGGCATTAGACTTACCTCCTCTATTTCGTCCAGTGGCAACAATTCTCGGCGAATTATAATAAAAGTCAAACCTGTTATCACCATAAGAACCATCTACCACACAGGTTATTGAAATATCTGAATATCCTGGAAATTCATAATCACGCCTATCTTTATCCCTGATAATCTTAAACTTGAGGTAATTGATAAGTATTGTTTATAGTTAAAGTTAGGCAACGACTTTTAGATTTTCTACAATAACTCCTTTGTCTTCAATGCCTTTGAGTAATTTAGAGGCATCAAGTATTTCTATACCCACAAGTTTTTCATAAGTACCCAAATTTAGTGCGACTTGTTCTGAAAGCCGTCATGTTCTACACTCCATTGGTTCTTCTATAAAACGGATGTAGATGGCATCAGATTGTGCATCATAATTTATCCTCATACCCATTTACCTCTTTTAGATTGTCGAAAGATTATCTCCCATTTTCATAGCAATACCTAACATCTTCCAACTAACCCCATTGGACTAACCAAATGCCTTTTCAACCACCTATTTACTTCTTTCATCCCCAACGCCAGCCCCAATATCTCGGTAAAATAAAATACCGGCATATTTGTTCCATTCTGGCGCATCTCAAGGTTTGTTTGACACAATGGACAGGCAGTAACAATACATTCTGCATTAGCTCGTTTTGCCATAAAGACAAGTTTCTTCACCAATTCAACTACCACCTCAGTTTGTGATAAAGATAATCCTGCACCACAACAATCTGTTTTATATGACCAGGAAACGACATCACATCCGCAAGCCTCAAGTATTTTATCCATAGATTGTGGCTGTTCTACAGAATCAAATCCGTCTTTTTGTGGTGGTCTGGTTATCAAACAGCCGTAATAAGGAGCAACCTTTAACCCGGACAAAGTTTTTTTTACCATTTTAGCAATTTGTCCTACCTCCTGATAGAGCACATCTAACAAATGCCTGACCTTAAGTTCACTGGAAAGTGGAACTCCATCTTTTTGTTCCAACCTTTGAATGTCCCCCGCTGGCGGGGGTAAGGGGGTGGAATATCGTGCGATACCAACTATTTGTTCCAACCTTTGTCTTTTCTCACCATCCTCTTTTAATTCCTTATCTGCCTGTTTGAGATTGCTATAGCAGGCTGAACAAGGAACAACTATATCCAGACCTGCATTTTGAGCCAGCAGGAGATTGCGACCACTCAAGTCTGTAGATAAGTTATGATTCAGGCTATGCGCCGCACTGGCTCCACAGCAATTCCAATCCGGTATCTCTATCAGTTCTATATCCAACGCCTGGCAGACTGCTCGTGTTGATTCATCATATTCCTTGCCTGTAGAATGAAGTGAACAACCGGGATAATACGAAAATTTCATTTTATTTACTCCTCTTAAACATTTGTTTCACAGCCTTCTTGTCTTTAATAATCTCCGGGAATATATTCAACTTCCCCTTCAAAAACATTTGTTGTCCAGCCTGCATATCCTGAAATAGATTGCCACTCTTTAACTTGAACAGCCCAATCAGTTCTACCTCGTGTGCCCGACCCCATCTTTTAACGCTATTAAGAAATAGTTGATGGAACATAGTTACATTTGGTTGTTTGCTGGGTATTTTTTCTTTTATGGCTATCTCACGCAGGGTATCCATAACGCGGGGGATGTCTATTTGCATTGGGCATCTGGTAAGACAGGTTTGACATCCAACACATAACCAAATGACAGAAGAGCAAAGCACTCTATCTTTGTCACCCATCTGAATCATTCGGTTAATCTGATTAGGTTTGTAGTCCATCCATGAGGCGATAGGACAACCGGATGAGCATTTCAAACATTGAAGACATTTATTTACATTTTGATTGCTTTTTTCTCTTACTTGTAACTCTAAATTCATCATCTAAATTCCTTTTTGTGAAATTATTATATCAGAATAAAGTAGTTATGTCAAGAAGAAAAACCAGCGAATTTATTCACTTGACAAAATGAGGAGTAAATGGTATTATTGAGTTCAACATTTTAATAGAAAATGGAGAAGAAAATGACAGGTCAATTTTTAGACGAGAAAAAAAAGATATTAACAAGTGGTTCACGAAAGCTCGGTTCTCTTGAAGTTAATGAGAATGAAACAAAGGCATATTTTACCTTTTTCCCGCCAGAAAATGGTAAAGTAATTAACCCTGAAGAAATAATTTCATCTTTACACGAGGAAGGTATTTTAGATATAGATACGGATATTATTCAGCGGACAATTATAGAAGACCAATTTAATCAGAGAATACTTATTGCCACAGGAATACCACCAACTAATGGTGAAAGTGCATACTTTTTATATCAATTTGGCGCCGAAGGAGAATGTCCAACGATAGAAGTCATTCCAGGTCAAATTTTAGCCGTAAAAGTTCCCTGCGGTTATGGAATTCCAGGAACAACCGTTACTGGAGAAAAAGTTCCTCCTTTAATGGGAGAAGATATTGAGATTATTCCAGGTAATAATACGGCTATTTCTCCAGATGGACTAAAAGTTTATGCGACTGGATTTGGAAATGTGATGTGGACAGGAAATAAAGTTGAGGTGGAAAGGATATTTGAAATCCCCAATGATGCAAAGGAAAATATTGATTTTCAAGGCAGTGTCCTAATCGGTGGTAATGTTCATAATGGGGTTGAAATAAAGGCAACTGGTAGGGTGAATGTTAAAGGAGAGGTTCTACCACAAGCCCAAATAAAAGCAGGTAAAGATATTATTGCCAGAGCAATCAAAGGCGCTATTTTAGAAGCTAAAGGAAATGTAGTCTGTGAAGAGATTATTGATGGGCAAATCACGGCTCAAAATGTCCTCCTGAAAGATAAAGGAATTCTTTATGGTGGAAAGATTAAGGCTAATTCTTTGATTGAAGCAAAAATAATTGGTAATGAAAATAATCTCCCAACAACACTTATAGTTGATGAAGATGGTAAGGTTTCGGCATCTTCTTTTATCTACCCGGAAACTAAAATTACTATTGGGAAAATAACCATAAAGATAAAAAAACAAGTCAAAGAGGTCTTATATTACAAACTTAGAGATTCTGTTGTTCAATCCAGATATAAATCTGCTGAAATAAGAAAAGAACAAGGAACGCAAATATTGGAATCTCAGATATATTCATCCACAATACCTCCATCAGTAGTTATTAAAGCCACCTCTTTATCAGAGGCAAAAGAAATAGGTGCTGAACTCCTGAATTTATCTCCTTCAGAGGTAGATTGTCAGTTAGGGATAGCGGATGAGGATATTTCTTTAATGCGGGTTTTTCAACTGGGTATTAAAGGACCGTGGGAAGAAGGATGGAAAAAAAGGGTAAAAGAAGAAATTTCGCGTGCCAGGATAGATAACATTGATGGGATGTTTGAATTCTTCAACACGGATAGCGGTTTATATTTATCTATACTTTCCCCTAAAGGAAGTGGAAAAGAAGTTACTTTAGAAGAAATTTTGATGTATGTAGCAACCAAAGGCTTTGTGAATGTTAATAAAGATATACTTAAAAAAGCAGTTGAAACTCCATCTTCTAAACCAATAATGGTTGGACCAAGACAAAGGCTATTAGAATTAGACGGCAAGATTGAAGTAGATATTACCCCGGATTATTCAAAGGCATATATTATAGTTAGTCCACCTCAGATAGGTGGACTTCCAGCCACTTTTGAGGAGGCAATGTGTGCCTTACGAGAAAATGGTGTAGTTGCGGGAATTAATGAGAAGGCACTTGCAGAAGTAGTATTTGCTCAGAAAAATAGGCCTGACTTGGTTGCTGAGGCTATTTTACCTGTTCCGGGCGAACCAGCAACATTAGAATATAAATTCCGCGCAGATAGGTCTAAAGTAATATTAGAAGAAGATGAGTATGGTCGGGTGGATTTTAAAAAATTAAATCTTATTGAGAATGTTCGTGCTGGACAGGTTTTAGTGGTAAAAAAAGCCCCAGGAAAAGGCACACCAGGTAGACTAATCAATGGCCTCGAAATTCCTGCCCTACCAGGACAAGATATAAAAATGCCTGCTGGAAGAAATACAGAGGTATCAATAGGTGGCACAGAATTAATTGCAACGACAAATGGCCAGGTAATTTTAGCCGCAGATAATAAAGTGAATGTTGAAGATACCATTCAAATCAAAGGAGATATTAATTTAGAAACGGGAAATATATATTTCCTCGGGACAGTTATCATTGATGGGAGTGTTGAGGATGATTTTGAAGTTGAGGCAACGGGTGATGTCCAGATTAAAAATACTGTTGGTAAATGCTATATCTCTGCTGGCGGAAGTATTGCTATTGGAGAAGGCGTGAAAGGTAAAGGTGCGGCACGATTATTTGCCGGCGGACATATCTTTGCTAAATATATTGAAAATGCCAAAGTAGAAGCAAAAGGCACTATTCAGGTAACTCAAGAAATTATGCACAGTCAGGCTGACGCCGGTAAATCTATCCTTTTAGAAGGTAAACAACGAGGTTCTATTATTGGAGGTAGGGTTAGAGCAGGTGATGAAATCCACGCTCGAGAAATTGGTGCCCCAGCTGGAACTTACACAAAAATAGAAGTCGGTGGCACACCACGAGTCCGAGAACAATTAGATAACTTAAATAGAGTTTATCAAAGAGATGTTAATAGATTAGAAACAATAAAAAGAGATATTGCCGTTCTAAAAGATAAGAAAAAACAAGAAAAAGAAAAGTTTCCTATTGAAAAAGAGGCTAAACTACAAAAACTTATTCGCGAACATAATAAATTAACCGTAAAATTACAACGATATACTGACCAAAAGGAATTTTTAGAGGTGAGAATACAGGAATCACTTGGTGGCAAAATTTATGTATCACATACCTTATTTCAAGGCGTAACTATAACCATCCGAAATGCTACTCTGGAAATAAAAGATAATTACAGCTCCGTTAGCCTTGGTCCTAAAGGAGAAGATGAAGTCGGCATCTATCCGTATGGAATAACGAAATGAAAAAAATAACACCCCTGTTAATTTTACTATTCTTTTCCTGGATAATCGCTGTTTTATTCCTCTATTTCAAAGTCCATTATTCTTATCTGGCTTTATTTTTAAGCAAAAATAATATCTTTGATGAATTATACCTTTTATTTATATTGGCTTTATTAAGTTATGCCTCAGGTCGAAGGATATTCTTACTGACTAATATCAAATTTTCCTCTTTCCTCGAAGAATTTATCTTTGCCAATGGTGTTGGATGGATAATATTAGCTTGTGGGGTAATGATTGGGAAAATAGCCCTGCTCATACTCCTTTTATTCTTTGTTATAGAATTATTCCCAATTATCAGAATTATATTAAATAAGATAAAATGCCTTTTTGGTATCAAACCTGCCGGCTTAAATATAATTTTATGGTTTTTATTGGGTATAACTATATTTTTTACCTTCCTGATGGCATTAACACCTTCTTTTATCTCTTTTAATTTCATATTTCCAATAGGATTTAAGTTGATTTATTTCTATTTTGGAATTTTAATCATTATGACTATCTTTGCTTTAACCAGAAGGCATTTTAATCAAAATTGTGGACTCCTCGCAAGTTGCATATTTTATATCAATAGTTTATGGATTTTTCCATTTGAAAGAACAACAATCGAGTTTGTAGTAATTTTTTATGGATTATTAGCCGTTTATTTATTACTGAAATGGAATCAAACCTTGAAGGATGGGTATTTTAAATTCATCTTTCGATGTCTGATTCTATTAGTTCTTTTCCCTATCTTTATCTCGCATCTTATCTATAGATATTCTGGAGAATATACCTTATTAAGGCGGGTTATTCTTTGTGTAATTACGGGTGTTTTTATACTCATTTTGGGCTATGAATCCTACATTATATTCAATTATGCTCCATTGAAATTTATCTTTGGATTAGAAACGGCTTCAGAATATCTTGCTCGAATTGCTTCTGTATTAAAATAAGGTAACCGTTCAGCCACAGAGGCACAGAGTTCACAGAGAATTAGACAAATTAGCCACAAATGGACACGAATTAACCTGTGACATTCGATAAATGTAGTGCGAACCTTTAGGTTCGCTTTCCTGCTTGCCAGAAGCGAGGCTAAAGCCTCGCACTACAAATCTTTTTATTATTC
>JBFLXS010000092.1 GCA_040755795.1 bacterium
AACATTCGGCAAGCAGGTCCTATGTATTTCAATGGCTGCACCAATAATCTTTTCTGTTATCTGATTTATTTCTATCTCTTCTCTGTTCCTCTGCGTCTCTGCGGTAAATTACCACCTGAACGGTTACGTCTTTAGAAATGCCTCTTTAAACTTCTTCAGCGTTTCATTTGGGTCTTCGATAATGACTCGTGCCTTACCTACAATATCAATAAGTCCAATCTCATTTCTGTATCTTGGAATGATGTGAAGATGAAGATGTTCAATACTTGCTCCACTGACATAACCTATGTTATAACCAACATTAAATCCTGACGGAGAATAAAGTTTTTCGATAATATTTAATGTCATCGTTGTTAAATTATTAAGTTCTAATACCTGGTCATCGCTGAGTTGTCTTGGGTCGATTAGATGCTTTTTCGGGAAAATCATTAAATGTCCTGGATTATATGGATAGAGGTTAAGCGAGATGATAAAATGCTTTGTGTGATAAATATCAAGTTTTGTTACCTTTGGGTTTCCTTTATTAATCGCACATAAGATACATTTTACCTTTGGTTTATTTCCTTTTACATAGGATAGTTTATCCGGGATAAATAGATGTGTTTCCATTTTTTTCTATTTAAGATTATACCATTTAAGACAAGAAAGTCAAGAAAAATTTAAGTAATTATTTACCCGGGTGAAGTGAGACAGACTTTTTTACACAATTTCTTGCCATAATTATATACCCAAGTAACCGTTCAGGTAGCAGTTACTGGTTTTGGTTGAGATTTCGAAAGATTCTGATATATGAACGCTTACAAAATATTGAATGTAGAATGTAGAATGTAGAAGGTAGAATATTGAATGTAGAAGGGAAAATGTAGAAGGGAAAGGAGTAGAAATGTCGAAGGAAAGTAGAATATTTGATCTTGAAGAGCGTTACAACGGCTAAACAGAAAAATACCAAAACTTGATAATTCTACATTCGATATTGGTCATTGATAACATTTTAAACTTAACTAATCAAAGCCGTCAGATGTTGCGCATCTTAAAGCTTAAACTGATTCTGTTACCTGAACGCTTACATTTTTTATCCGTGTTAATCAGTGGCTGAATAGTTACAATAAGTGCTATACTCTTTCAACTCTTCCAGCAAAGGAAAATTGGTGTCAGGTCTAATTTTGCTCAAGGAAAATTGGTGTCAAAGGAAAATTGGTGTCGGGTCTAATTTTGCTCGAAAGGAAAATTGGTGTCAGGTCTAATTTTGCTCGAGGAAAACCTAAAAAAGGGGAAAAATGAGACTTGACACCATCTTTTTCATCTTTTAGTTTATGTCAACAGCCTGTTGAATTGTAAATTACTTACCGTCCTCTCATTCACGGTCTGACCCTAATCCCTTTTAGTTTTAGTTTCCTGTTTTCCTCTTACATCTTTTATCCATTTTAAGGTATCTTTTATGTGATTTTTAAGTAGCTCCAATGTGATTATATCATTACCTTTAAGTAATCTGATTATTTCGGATATTAAAAGTTCATCTTGAGTTAAGTCTTCATCATAAACTAAAGAACTAAATATTCTGGAGATGCTAATCCCTAATCCATTAGCAAGTTTTTCAATACTTTTAAGTGAAAGGTTAGTAGTGCCTCGTTCTACTGCTCCGATGTATGTATTATGCAAATTTGCCTTTTCTGCCAATTCTTCTTGTGTTAACTCTTGAGCCTTTCTTAATTCCTGTATCTTTTTACCAAATTTAATAAGTAAATCTTCCATCTTTGTCTCCTTTAAGAAATATATCATTGTTTACATTTTAAGTAAAGAGTGGATAAATATTATTTTTTTTTGACAATAGACAAAATTTTTGCTTGACAAATTTGATATTTTATGGTATACTATAAATAATCAAATTCAAATGAAAGATTGAAAGAGAATCTACTTATTCGACTAACTCCATGGAATACTTACCATCTAAAGAAGTGAGGAAGAAAGTTGGAGAGATGAGAATCAAAAAACTCCCATCCGATAAATCCGTTCAATCCGCTTACCCAAAAAGGAGGAAGAAGGAAAATGTGTAAAAAGATTATTGTTTTATGTTTAGTTATTGGGCTGATGCAAATAGCAGGGTTTAATAGGAATAGTTTTGCGGAAGAGGACATGATAAAAGAGACTACTATAAAAACCCAGGATTTAAAAACACTAAGTGTAAAAGAAGAGATAGCTGTTGGTAAAGAAGATGTGTTAAAGAAGAAACAGGGACAAACCTATCAAGCAAAAGAAACTATTGGTGAAATTGCAATCGAGGAAGCAGAAGAAGTTGGTGGCTACAAAAAGACATCTCCTCGTGAAAATGTTAAAGAAATTAAAGACCTACAAAAAGAAAAATCTATATTTTTACCTGCTGAAGAGATAACTTCAGAGATGCCACCACTGATTTTAAATGAGCAAGAAGAAATAAAATTTAATCCATCAATCATAAATGCAACTTTAAGAGGAGGTGGAGGGGTTGATTATACAACTATTCATAGTGGCATATCTAAAAGAAAATATTTAACCTTCGATATATATGAAAGCACTGACGAGCAAGGTTCTAAGAGTGAACAAGAGTATATGAGTGAATTAATGACTAAAGGGAAGAAAGTGTTTTCTCAACAAATAGAAACTGAGGTAAATGGAAATTTTTCTATTACCTATCAAAGTACTCAATATCAACAAGGTAATTATTATTTGATAGTTTCAGGTAGGGATAATATCAGGGGTGGAGATAAAATAATACATTTTGTTAGAATTTCACCACTATCTACTAAAGAGAGTGAGCGAGGAATTTACCCTCCAGAAGAACCCGTTAAACCAACTATTATTAAAGTTAATCCATAGGATGGTTTTATAATGTATAAGAAAATTTCTTTTATCATAGTTTGTCTATCCTTTTTGTTAAACAGCAATGGAACTGTATTTAGTGAGACAAATGTTATTAAAGGGACTATGACCTCTACGGTTGCAGGAGACCATCGCTATCTCATTAATATTCAGAATGTCGGAGGTGGGATTGTATGGATAAAGCAAAAAACCTGTAATTACTCAAGTTATACTCTTAAACCACTTACCCAAAAGATAGAAAGTTTTGGAATAACATATAACAAGACACCTAATAGTACTCAAGATTTAATAGATACAGATGGAAATAGTTATCGTTTGACAAGGTGGGATAGTCCATCTGTGGGACAAATTGTTACTACCTGTAATTTTAATGGGATATTGACCAACTATTTATCTACTTTAGATAGTTCTACACCTTTTCCAATGCCTCAAGGTGGACTTCCTACCCGTTATTTAGAGGCTACCAATGAAACTCAATCAGATCATAAGGAGGTAATTAATAAAGCAATTGAATTAACAACTAATGCTCAATATGAATATGAGGCAGTTAAAGCAATTGAAGATTGGATAATAGACAATATTACCTGGACCAATAATGTTCCTCAGGATGCCTTATCAGTACTTCGGAGTAAAAATGGAAATTGCCAGGGATTCTCACATTTAGGAGTTGCTTTATTAAGGGCGGTAGGTATACCTGCTAAGTTTGTAAGTGGAGGCTCATTAAGGCATCAATATCAGGTGCCAGGTCCAGGTATAAATTATCTCATAGATTGGGGACAGGGAACTCATGGTTGGATTGAGGTTTATTATCCTGACAAAGGGTGGATACCATATGAACCACAACTCTTTTATCATTACCAGCATACACATGCCTATAAAATAGGAGCAGGTAGATGTCGAAGTGATATATCAGATGGTAACTGGGAATGGGCTTATTATGCTCCACCACCAACTGTTTCAATTGGTGTTCAAGTAAATTCTTCTGTTAATACAGATAATATCAATTTTGCTTATGTAGAAACATTATCAACTCCTACCAAACTTGCTGTTGCATCAGAAATTAAAGGACAACCAGACTTAGAGGCAACGGATATTTGGGTCAGCCCTACAAATCCTGTAGGTAATCAGAATGCTACAATTACTATTAAGGTTACAAATATAGGTAATGCAGCTATTTCAACTAAATTTTGGACATATTTATATATTGACAATGAACCTAACCCACGGATAAAATGGTGGACTGATAGTCTTAGTGCTGGTGGTTATATTCAACGAGGTTATCCCACAATCTTATCTGCTGGGAATCACACTATAAAGATTGTTACTGATGCTACCAAAGTAATTACAGAGTCAAATGAGAATAATAACGAGCGATCTGAGGTATTTACATGGACTGCATTACCTGATTTGGTAGTTACAACTCTTACAATAAATCCATCAACTCCAGTAGGTGCTCAACCAACGGATATTACCTGGAGGGTAGATAATGATGGTAGCGTTGATATACCTCCTGAGACAAGATTTTATACAGAACTTATAATTGATGAGACACCAGTAAAGACATGGTATACAAATGGGCTAAAAACGACTGAATATATATCTGAAACCTATAGAGGAAATTTCTCAATTGGAGAACATACTATAAAAGTAGAAACAGATGTAACTTCGGTTATTTCAGAAGCAAATGAAGATAATAATAAAAAGGAAGACTCATTCACCGTTATTCGTATCCAACCACCAACAAATTTAACGGCAACTGTTATCGCAAACAACACCGTTAAATTAAACTGGGATTGGTCCTATGATAATTCTGTATTATGGGGATTTTATATTTATAGGGCTAAAACGAGTGAATTTATCCCTTCGAATAGCAATTATATTGGTTATGCCTCTAAGGGGGCAAGAGAATATGAAGATATGAGTGTTCCTACTTTAGGTACTTATTATTACAAAGTAACAGCAGTAGATTTATACTCTTATCCACCAGAAGACGAAAGTATCCCATCAAATGAGGCAGAGGTAACTATAACACCACCTCAGGATACCACCCCACCTTCAGTACCTACTAATCTAAATGTAACTAATCCTGTAAATGATGACGGGACACATCTAAACTTAACCTGGACGGCATCAACGGATAATGTAGCGGTAGCCTATTATCGTGTATATGAATCCACCTCACCTAATGTATCAAAGGATGTTTGGGATGCGTATTATGAGCCGACAACAAATAGTTTAGAGGCGTATGATTTAACCAGAGGGGTAAAATATTACTATAAGGTTTTAGCCATAGATACATCAGGAAATAAAAGCGAACTATCCAATCGAGCAGAAGGGATACCAAAGGATACAAGAAAGCCAGATGCACCAACCAATCTATCCGCAGTTGGCAATGATGGTTATGTAAGTTTAAGCTGGGATTATAATTTTGAGGTAGATGGACATAAGATTTACCGTAAGCCACAAGGTGGTTCATACCAGGAAAAAGCACAAATTGGCTGGTGGAATTACTACACTGACTATAATGTGGTAAATGGAACTACTTATTATTACAAAATTACAGCATTAAATGAGGATAACATTGAGAGTGATTACTCCAACGAGGCAAGTGCTAAACCATTAGCAGTAGATATAACCCCTCCTAATGTACCGAGTGGTCTATCTGCCTATCCTCATGACTCATCGGCTGTTTTGAATTGGAATAGAAATACCGAATCTGATTTAGCTGGATATAATGTTTATCGAGATAATGTAAAGGTAAATTCAACTTTAGTAACAATGAATTACTGCAAAGATACAGGTCTTTCTAATGGGATAAGTTATTGGTATAAGATTACTGCAGTGGATATACATGGGAACGAAAGTGGATACTCAATAGAAGAAAGTGTTGTGCCTCGTGGGACCTTAGACATTACTGGCTTTTCTCATGTTGATCCTGAGAACTCTGAAAATGGATTAATTGATCCAATTACAGAAAGTATTCGGATTTATTATTCGATGAATAACCCTTATCACGCAGTTACTCTAAGGGTATATGAGAAGTTGGGAGATGAATTAGGAGAGGTTATTTATTCAGAGACCAAGCCAAGACCAGAGGAATGCTGGTTTTCCTGGAATGGAAAGACCTCAAATGGTGATGAAGTCTCTCTTGATAGTGTGATGGTAGAGATTGAAGGAGTTATTTATTCTCAAACTAGCCCTTCGGCTCACTTCCGGGCAGCAGCATCTACTGTTGGATCTTATGCGGCTTCTATCCAAAGTGAAGGAATAATAAAGATTGTTGGTCGTAAAGTGAAGGTAATCTTGAGAGGATTAGGAGAGATGCGTGAAAACGAGGTGAAGAATCTGATCAGGCGATATAAAGAAGATATTAAGACAACAGCTCAAGAGTTTGTCCCAGAAATTAATGTAGATGATGTCAACTTTGATATATTGATTCCATGGCTTAAATCTCAGATTAAGACTCAATCTCAGCCGATAGTTTCACTGATAGATATGATACGCAAAGAAGTCAAGAACATAGAAGAGATGTTAGAGAAATACATTCAAAATAGTTTATCAGAGCAACAGAAAGAAAAACTAAAAGGCGATATCGTTAAAGGCCTTAATGAGTTTGAGAAAGTTCATAAGGATCGTTTAGAGGGTATACTTCCAGACGGGTCTCTGTCCCGACTGAATCTCTCCCCGGTTTTGTTGGCAACAATAATTTATAAGGAACAGATACATCTTTTGCCTTTTGAATCTTCACAGGATGAAAAACATGCCAGGAAGGGAAATAATAGAAGTGTTGGGTTAGGACAGGTAAAGATGAACACGGCAAAAGAGATAGAGAGAGAGCATGAAAAAATACCAATAAGCAGCAGTAGAAATGAACGTATTGATAGACTGATTAATCCTGAATGGAGTATGAAATATGCTCAGGCTTATCTTTATATGATCTGTGCTAAATGGAAGAAGGCAGGTTTTGATATATCTGATAAACCAGGTGTTATTGGGACTATATATAACTTTGGTATTCATAAAAGGGAACCTCATCCGAATCCCAAATCATCGGAGGATTATGGGGTGTATGTGGACCGGTTCTTTCCGTTAGTTGAAGAGCTGTTTAATGAGGATTAAGGAGAGATACAGGTTATGAAGATACCTAAGATTGGATTTTGGAAGATATTACTCTTTTTTGTAATACTATTCTTTGTTGGAACAATTCTCATGCATCTTCCTTCGACCCAAAAAGAGGAATACGAAATAGATATTTTACTGGGACTAACAAAGGGAGATGATACCTCTGTATATTCAAAACCAGAGATGGATAGTAAGGTTAATGATACCCTGAAAGAAAGGACAAGGGTCTTGATAAATACAAAAGGGGGCAAAATTGGTTATCCAAATTATTCAGAGGAGCACTGGTTTCCAATAAGATATACTACTGGGCCTAAGTCTTCTATGTGGGATGTTAAGTGGGGTTGGGTAAAGAGAGAGGATATTCATATCCCTTCTTCCTCAGAGTTAAAAGATATTATTCCCGAAGCTTTTGAAGAGTGGGTAGCCGGAGCTTCCCTTGAAGATTGGGTAGAATGGATAGATGCAAGTGTTAAGATAATGGATCTCAATCGGGATGGGAAAAAGGATGTGCTTGTCAAATATATAGTTGTTAATGGAAATCACATTGAGCTTACTAAATATGTTATTTATAATGTCTATCAAGATAGAGTCACTTATATTTTTAAGGCACATCTAGCCAGTAACGAAGGATTTCCTGAACCAGTCATAAAATTTACCCACCTTGATTTTGAGGAGACCTCTTCTTTAGAGATTGTTACCTATCAGCCGCACAACATTGAGATGGCCCTCAGGCTCAGTGAGTTGCATTATGAAATTTGTGAGGACGGACTAAAATCCTATGTTATAGATGTTGAGGTCCCTGGAGAACCATTGGTGATCAAAAAAGGGTTTCAGGTATATGCCTGGAATGGAAAATCGTATGTAGAGAGATTTCCAAGCATAAGTGGTTGGCTGCTTTATGGATCGATATATCTTCAGAATTTAAGTGAAATATTTAGCTTTATCTCAGCAGCACCTTTTCCACTTTTTTTAGTTCTTTTTGCCACCTACCACCATATGTTATCTTGCATAGGTGTTTTTTTATTGATAGTAATATTGATTGCAACAATAAAACGGATTATAAAAGCTATCTATGGTAAGAAACAATTATCTGAAACAAAAAATATAGGGTAAGAAAGAAATGATGAAAAAGATATTCTCTTTAGTGTTAATGGCAGGATTTTCTTTATTGGTTATTTTGCCAACTATTTCTAATAGCGAAGATGACCCAGATCCATGGACTAAAACATTAGATTTGATGCAGAAGTTTCAATATCGAGAAGCACTTAAACTGCTTCAAAATCAATTAACTCAAAGACCAGAAGATATGTATGTAAAAATAAAAATGATAGAGTGCTATGAGAAATTAGAGGAATATGGAGAGGCAATAAAACTACATGAATCCTTTCTTGACGAATATTTGTCAGCATCTTCCGGAGGAAATTATGAGTTGTACAAAATTGGAAATTTATATCTTTGGTTGAAACCTCCAAATATCGAGAAGTCAATAGAGGCATTTCAAAGATATATTAAGTGGTATACGGAGAAAGGGGAAGAAAATTTGGATGAAAATCTGTATTATGAATCTAAAAAGATGGTTTCTTTTATGGAAAACAATTCTGATTACAACCGACAACCACTTAGAACTTATATGGCTGCGATAAAATTAGAATATGAAGATGCAATTAAGGAATTGCAACGACTGATAGATACCTACGCGGATTCGAGTCTGGCTGATGATGCTCAATACGAAATTGGTAGAATATATTGCAGACCTGACTATCAGACAAGGGAGGAGAGCACTCCTGAGTGGAAAATGAGTAATAGTGAACGAGGTTCAAACTATAAAAATGCGATAGCTGCATATAGGAAACTAATTAAGATATACCCAAATAGCGAATGGGTTGATGATGCAATGTACGCTATTCCATGGGTAGAGTATATTTGGGTAAGATGGAAGGCTTCAAAAGAAGAATTTAAAGATATTATCTCAATGTTTGAAAAAGTAGTAAGGTTTTATCCGGACAGTGAAAAGGCTGCTAAGGCTCAATATCAAATTGGTTATATTTATAATTCCAAGATTGGAGATTACAAAAAAGCGATAGAGTCTTTTAGAAAGTTTATTGATAATTATCCGAATTTCTTTGACCCTTCTTATTTTGATAATTCTGCTTCTTCAAGAGGTTATTTCCAATCGATAATAGCTGATTGTTATAGAAAACTTGGAGATTCAGAAAAAGCAATAATAGAATTTCGTAAGGCAATAAAGATAAATCCTGATAGCCGAGAGGCTAATATAGCATTTCTTGCCATAGGAGAAATCTATATTGAATTAAAGGAATGGGAGAAAGCAGAGAAGGTTTATAATGAGTATTGCCAGAAAAATTCTAAGAATATATACAGCCTTGACTATAAATTAGCCAAAGAAAGACTATCTATTTTAAAAGATAATTACGATTTTGATGGAAGGCCTTTAAGTGAATATTTTGCAGCAGAAAAAAACTACCAACAGCATTATTCAGGAGATGTCCATAACATACATAGAATTGAAGAGGTTGTGGACAGATATCCCTCTTCCAAAATTGCAGATGATATTTTGATTAAGGTAGCAAATCTTTACCACCATGCTGAAGACTATCCATTAGAATTATCAGCATATCAAAGATTACTAAGACAATATCCAAAATCGCCTTTGATTACTGAAAAGGTATATTTCAAGATAGGTGAATGTTATGAAAAGATGGGTAAATGGATTGAGGCAATCTTTATGTATTCTAAGGTAACAGATAAAGAGTCAAAGATTTACAAAAAGACAAAAGATCAAATTGAAAAGTGCCTAAAAAGAAAATTATGGATTAAATATACGGTTGGAGATGGCTTAATAAGAAATGGTGTGTTTACCTTTGTCCCGGACAAGATAGACTCGGATATTGCCTGGGTAAGTTTTAGCGGATTTGAATACACTTCCTCAGGAATATGCAAATATGATAGAAAAACAAATACCTTTATTAAAGACCTCAGAATTTCATTAACTGGCTTTGGAAAATTTATTATTGATACCACTCATCCAGATTTTGTCTGGTTCTTTTCATACAATGGAGGAGTCCATTTATATTCTCGGTACAATGATACATGGACATCTCTTAATAACAAATTTGCCTTCTGGAATCCGAAACTGGTTGTAAACGATAACAATTACCTATGGGTAGTGACTTCGAGGGGATTAAATAGATATGACAAGATAAAAGAGGAAAAGAAACTTTTTTCTGAAACCGAAGGGATAGAAATTTTATCTCTTGCTCCAGATAGTAATTATCTCTGGGTAGGTACTTCTAAAGGAATTATGCAACTTAATAAAAAAGAAGGAAAATGGGAAACATTAAATGAAATAGATGGGTTTAAAATATCCCAAGTCAAATTGATTAAAGTAGATAATGAGCATGTTTGGTTTGCTGCTTCTAATGGGCTAATTAGCTATAAGAAATCAACTGGCAAATGGGTAAATTATCTCAATATGGAAGGTCTTTATAGAATAAACTCTATTCTTGTAGATGAAGATAAAGTATGGATTGGAAGTGGAAGAGGATTATTTTTGTACTCTAAATCAGATGGGTCACTGAAAAGATGTCTATTAGCAGATGGGTCTCCAGTTTTATCTAACTCAATTACTGTTGATAAAGATTATATATGGGTAGTTGATTCTTTAGGTAAAATCTATCGATATGACAAGAAGGAATTGAAATGGGAAGTATTTCTTGAGACTACAGATTGGTTAATGGGGACATATTGGGATTATCCTGCACAAATTTTAGCAGAGGAGAATAATATATGGTGTTATGGACCATATACCTATCTTACACGATATAAGAAAGATAAGAATGCCCATCAGTCTTACTCGTTGGATTCGATTGGGATAATAAAGAATGATGTATTTTTGAAAAAATATGCGTCATCTGGAGGTGAAACATCTATATTATTAAAGGAAGGAATGGGGGTAGAAATTTTATCAGAGAAGAACAATTGGGTTGAGATTCAAGTTCCTTTTTCTCATAAAGGATGGATTGATTCTAATAAAATATACAGGTATGAGAACATTAATGAGATAAACAAAATTGCTAAGCAAAGAGAATCTGAATAGGGAGGTGATTTGAAATGAGCAAAATAATGATTAAGCAGAATAAGCTTTTATTCATAATAGAACTAATTTTATTAGTCTTATTTCTCCATACCTCTGCTAATGCCCTTGGTAATTTTGGCACAGGGGATGGTGAGTTTGCTGTACCTTATGGTTGTGCGGTGGATTTGCAAGGGAATATCTATGTAGCGGATTCTGGTAATAATCGAGTGCAAAAATTTGATTCAACAGGTAAGTTTTTATCAAAGTTTGGTTCATGGGGTGTTGCTGACGGACAATTTGCTCATCCTTTAGGTATTGCTTTAGATAGGCGTGGTAATATCTATGTTGCAGATACTGGCAATAACCGCATACAAAAGTTTGATTCGTCTTTTAATTTTATTACGAGTATATCCACCATTAATCCTCAAATGTTTTACCCAAGAGATGTAGTAGTGGATAAAGAGGGAAATATATTTGTTGTAGATTCAGGCAATCATAGGGTTTTAAAATTCAATTCTAATGGGCAACCCATTGGTAATTTTGGTTCCAGAGGTTCAAGTACCGGTCAGTTTATAGACCCGTATGGAATTGCTTTAGATAATGCAGGCAATATTTATGTAGCGGATACCTGTAACCATCGGATACAGAAATTCAACCCATCTTTTAATTTCTTATCAGCAATCGGTAATGGTGAAGGTGTTACCCCGGGCAAATTACTTTATCCGCAGGATGTAGCTGTTGATTCAGACGGTAATATTTATGTTTCAGACACTGATAATCATAGGCTACAGAAATTTGATCCATCTGGTAATCATCTGGAAGTTATTGGTAGTATGGGGCAAGGTAAAGGACGATTTCTTACCCCACAAAAATTAGCCATCCATCAAAACAAACTCTATG
>JBFLXS010000093.1 GCA_040755795.1 bacterium
TATGACGAGCTTGAATTTTCTGCAGCTGGAAATATTACAACTATTAGGTGTTCCAGCAAATAAATACTCTCTGAATGCTTTCACTTAAAAATCATGCAAAACATGAGAGGGGTGTCGAAATCAGCGTTTTAATATCGGCATTGGAATTAATACGGGTAAAATGGTTGTTGGGAATATGGGTTCTGAGTTGAAAAAAGATTATACCATTATTGGAGATAATGTTAATTTGGGGGCAAGGTTAGAGGGTATAAATAAAAAATTTCACACCAATATTATTATCAGTGAATTCACCTATCAACAGGTAAAAGATAAAGTAAAAGTGAAGGAATTAGGGAAAGAAACTGTCAAAGAAAAACAAAATGCCGTCAAGATATATGAATTATTGGCGCTGAAAGAATTGTCGAATTAATGGATATTTTGTTGAGTGGTAACTATTCAACTACAGATGGACATAGATGAAATACTGAAAGGAATATTGATCTGGAGTTTCGTAAATTTTTTTATGATTCCTTTTGCCTTTAATCTTTGCGTTCTTTGCGGTTAAAAAAGGATAAACCGCAAAGGGCGCAAAGTAGTAACGCAAAGGACACAAAGGGAAGAAAATAGGTGAAGTATTTTTTTTATCAACTCACCTTCAAAGAATAAGTTGCAAAAAAAATCATACGGCTTTTGAGCCTAATTTTGCCATCTTTGAGCAAAATAAACAGATTAACAAGGATAAGGAATATCTTAATCCCCTTAAATTTATAATTCAGAGAGCTTCAATAACAGCATAAAATTTACGAAAGTCCAGTTGATATATATGCCTTTTTAATCGCTTTATTTTAATAGAGTTATACATACACTAAAATTTGTTCATCGTCAAACAAAATGTAGTTTTTCTTCTTAACAGTCACTTGAATGTAGAATAACTTGCTTTCTACATTCAAGGTCTGATCCCATCACACATACTCATTGGAATTTATTTGTATTTTGGAATTTGTGATTTGGAATTTTGCCACTCACTTCGCTCTCCTGCAATCTCTAATTTCCCATTCATAATTTATACTTGCTCACCTCATCTTGTTACCCAACTTGTGGGTAAGGATAAGGCTCTTGAACTCGTGGAAGAGGTAGAGGATATACAATAAATGGTAAAATAGTGTTATTAAAAGAAAGCAGTATGTAAAACGTTAATCTTTTATAAATTACTTGTTTTTTTTATTAATACACTATTTAATCACCCCAATTTTACCTCGCTTAATCGAACCTGTATAATCATTTAAGAAGTAGATGTATATCCCCGAGGCAACAGGTTCATTATCTTTATTTTGTAAATCCCATGTGATTTTGTTATTTTGTGAACGCTTATCTTTTTCATAAATTAGCTCTCCAGCTAGATTGAATATTTTCAGGGAGATTATCTTATCATTTATCAAATTATCAAATGTTACCATATTCCCTTTATAAGCAGGATTTGGATAGACAAGTGTACTATTTAAGTTGTAAAATACCTTTGGTACATTGATGATTATTTCATCTGATAATACTTGAGGCTTTGTATCTACCGGTTTTTCATCACCGAATTTAGTTCTTTCGATAAACATTGTTTCTTTATTTTCTTCCTCATCAAAGACAAAGCCAATTTTTGAATGGTCTCCGAATGTTTTTATTCGCATTGGTACAATAGCCAGTATTCCTTCTTTTTTCTCCATTGGTTCCATTACTCCCACGGCATAATCAATTTTACCTTTTTCATTATCTACTTTGTTTGTTAATAGATATAGTTTATCTTGAGGAATATAATCACCCGGTATAATTTGTATCCCTTCGGTTAACATCTTCGACTTCAACGGGGTATTCTTATAAGTATTTTCTGAGACACCATCTACTACCTCTAACAATTGGGGATTAAATGAGAGGTGTATTTCTCCGCATAAGAATCTTTTTACATCACGAATATATACCTTCAGATAGATAATATCACCAATCCGTAGATCATCTATATTTACCCCTTCAAGTGTTTCAATATCGAATGATAGTTCTATTTTCTCAGTTGGAGATATAGGTTTCAACATTTTTGCTTTGGCATTACCTATCCCCTTTCCAAAATTATCTCTCAATATAATAAAATCTTCATCATCTACCCGGCCATCATGGTTAAAATCTGCGTTTTTAGCCTCTTCCCAACCTGGGTCGCCTTCTTGTTTGAAAAAGCTATCTATCAATCCGGGCCAATCCTCAATATTTATCTTACCATCATTATTTACATCTCCAGCTAATAAACTAACAGTTCCAATATATGTAGTATCCTCAAATTGTGTTTTGCTGATACATACTCCACTTAACTCTTTAGATGATGCTCCATGAGTATCAAAATTAAGGGTGTAAGTTCCTACTGGAATTTTCTCAAATATAAAATAAGAGTTTTCATTCGTAGTTGTAGTTTTACCTGATTCAATAATTGTTACCTGAATTTGTGAAGATGTCCCTAACTCTGTCCCAAAGTCAAGCATACAAAAACCCGCTATATTGCCAAATCGTCTTAATGAGTGTGCAGTAAAGATATAAGGTGAGTTTTGTAACCCGGTTGATATTGCATGAATAGTGTATGTTCCCGGTGGTTCTGTCCCTAAAGTAAGTAGGGATGTAGTTGTCCCTTGAACATTGGTTGTGGTTTTAGTCGGAGATATAGAATATAAAGTTGCACCTATAGGTATTTCAATTACCTCCCAATTTACCTCTACATTTTTACATGGATTATTATACTTATCTACTACCTTAACTATAAATGGTTCTTTTAGAGTCAAACTACAGGTATTGACTTGATTATTACCTGAGATATAAAGTAAAGTAGTTGGAGTGCCAGGTGTGATAATTACAGATGTAGTACCAATAAATCCAAGGTATGAACCTTGAATTGTATATATCCCCATGTATTTTGCAAGGAAAGTATTAACTGTAAAATCTCCACCACCTGTTGCAGTAAAGGTAGTAGAACCCGTAATATCAAGTTCTAAACCACCACAATAAGCAATACATTGGTAATCAATACTCTCATCTGCTTTTATAACCTTATCTTTAGGTTTAATATCAATCTCCGTAATTACCCAATATAAAGCCTCTTCTTTATTAAATGGAATATTATCTTTATCTGCATCTTTTAACCTTGTTAGACGATTAGGAGCATCAAAATCGAATACAACGGCTGATGTACCACCTACTTTTGCCTTAAATTTTAATGTACAAATTACTCCAGAACCCGTAGCAGATCCCGTAAGTAACCCAACAAAATAATCTATTTCCCCACTGCTATTATCATATTGTTTTACTACCATACCATCTTGTGGAAATGTTCCTGTACCAATTTCTTGTACCTCAAGTATATTAGGATTAAAACTCAGATGTAGTTTAGCCGTAATCATTCGTCTTACATCTTTTATCTCCACCTGAGATGTAAATTCTGTCCCAACTGCTATATTTTGGAGTGAAGGTGTAATCTTTAGAGTAGTTAGAGGAAGTACAATAAATATGGATTTTGCATAGTTGCATGTTACCAAACCATAAGCAATGAGAGTTGTTGTACCAATTGGCTGAGAATCTACTGTAAATATTGCCTGAAATTCACCAGTAGCATTAGTAGAAACTATAGTAATAGTACGGATATTACCAAATTCAATCCTAACTAATTCCGTTGTACCAAATCCATTACCACATACTGTAACAGAAGTTCCTACTTGTCCGGATGAAGGTAAAACTTGGGTAATTTTAGGTACAATCTTAAAACCATACCAAAAAACTCTTGTGCCAGATACAAATCCTGAGGCAACAATTGTAGTACTCCCATAAAGTTGAGTATTAACAGTAAAGACAGCAGAAAATGAGCCGTACATAGTTGAACTAATCATACAGACATTTAATGTTGTCCCAAAATCAACCCCTATAGCTTCCAGCTTACCAAAGCCATTACCTGCAATTGTAACAAGACTACCAACAGTGCCATCACAAGGTGATACAAAAATAATACTGGGTAAGATAAAAAAGTAATCCATAGCTTCTGCTTGAGTATTAACTCCTATTGCCGTAATTGTAGTTGTACCAAGAGGTTGAGTATTGATTGTAAAGGTAGTAGTAAAGCTACCTTCAGCGTAAGTAGATGTAAATTGAATAGCCTGAGGTGTATCACCAAAGTATATACTGATTCCTTCAGATGCACCAAATCCATTCCCTCTTATCGTTACCAAACTACCAACAGTACCTTCACATGGTGATACAAATAAAATATTAGGTAGAATACGGAAGAAATTTGAAGCAGTTTTATTAGAGATTAATCCTGTAGCTATAATTGAAGTAGTACCATAAGGTTGTGTCTCAATAGTAAAGGTAGTGGCAAAGTTGCCTGAAGAATCGGTTGAAACAGTAGTGATAGTTAGAATTGTACCAAAATCTATTTGGATTAATTCTGTTGAACCAAAACCTTTACCTTCTACTGTTACAATTCTTCCTACATTACCCTGGGAAGGGATAACTTGGCTAATATGAGGTGGTGTAAATTCTTGCTCAGTTGACCAGTTGCTATTTCTTAAACCAGCATCAATTGTTTGGACACTCCAGTAATAAGTAGTTGGTAATATTTGTGTTAATTTTAAGGATTTATTCTGTAAACCATAATAACTTCCAAATAGAGGGGTAGCATATTTTGAAGAAATAATATCCTCTTTATCTGGTCCTGTTCCTACCCTTACATTATAATACAATCCTTTCTGGGAAGTTTCAGTATCAGTAGCAGTTCCCCACTTTAAGATTATTGTACCTGAATCAATAACAACACTAAATTCAGATGTAGGTGGTAGTGGTAGGGTATTATGATTATTCCCACCCGTCAATTCTGCCTCATCATTATGGGATATTACGCCACCTCCCAGAGCTAAATCTAAATCCCCATCATTATCATAATCTCCCCAGGCAGAGCTATAACCATCTCCAGAGACACCTTGCACATAGGCAAATGCACCATTATCGTTTCGATATATAGAACAAGTGTTTATCAAATCCAAATCACCATCATTATCATAGTCTCCCCAGGCTAAAGAAGGATAACCAGTGGCACCGAAACCACCAACACAGGTTAAAACACTATTATCATTTCTGTATAGTGCAGAATTAACCTCTGCCCATCCTGTATTGACACATCCTTGAATGGCAAGGTCTAAGTCACCATCGTTATCGTAATCGCCCCAGGCAATTGCCCCTCCCGCAATTCCCATTAAACTTTGAGATGTATCTTGGATAAAAATTCCACCTATATTCTTATAAATTATTGTATAAACACCATTCCATGCATCTTCTGGGTTAGGGTCCCCAGTTATGGTTAGATCTAAATCACCATCATTATCATAATCTGCCCAGGCTATATTGCCACCAGCTAAACCCATTAATGGGATATTAGAGTTATTAAAAGTTCCATTATCATTTCTGTATATTCTTGAAATCCCTGACCAATTATTAATAGCCCCGGTAAATGCCAGATCCAAATCGCCATCATTATCATAGTCTCCCCAAGCAACATCACCACTCCAGACTCCTTCAATATTTGCTTGAATATCTGTAAAAATTTCTCCTCCATCATTACGGAATATCTTAGTAACCCCACTTGAACCATCATGTCCAATTATGGCTATATCAAGATCACTATCATTGTCATAGTCTCCCCAAGCAATATCATTACTGCTGATCCCTTCA
The DNA here is from genome assembly GCA_040755795.1 of bacterium. NCBI lineage: Bacteria > bacterium. The sequence goes on from JBFLXS010000093.1 coordinate 5,722, forward strand.
ATATTTGCCTGGATATCTGTAAAAATTCCTGCTCCATCATTACGAAATATCCTGGTAGTCCATGTTGAACCATCATATCCCGTCATAGCTATATCCAGATCACCATCATTATCATAGTTTCCCCAGGCAACATCACCATATGATAGATTGTCCAAATTTATCCCTGAGTCTTTGAAATTGGCTATAGTTGTTTTTCCTGACTCGATAGGGAAATCAGTATGTTGTACATAAGTGTAGGGGTCCACGGTAATATAATTTTTGAGGGATAATCTTACGCCAATATTTCTGCCTCGTTCTGCACCTTCTTTAATATCATAAATTATAAATATATTTGAAGTCCCAGGAGGAACAATTTTATTCAGATTTGTAAAATAACAACTTCCAGAAGTAAATGTTTGGGTAGTTCCTAATTGAGTATCAATTCCAGAATCATAAACGCCATTTTCATTAGTGTCATTAAATAATTTAATTCCACTAATATTAGTATCCTGTGCATCACCTGTTTTATCTAATCTAATTTTACTGATGGTTACACTTCCCGGTTCACTGGCGAAGGTTATTCTTTCCATTATTACTTCTTTATCCCCGCGGTTGACATAAGCAGGGGATAAACTTTTCCCCGAGATTCTTAACTGACATATAACATGAGTTTGCTCATAAATTTGCTCTGGTGACCAATTACTTGCTCCTAACGCTGTATCAATAGTTTGGACACTCCAATAATAACTCCCTTTTGGAAGATATAATTTAGATAAAGTAAGTTGATGGAAATAATTTCCTATAAAAGGTGTCCCTGATTTAGAAGAAATAATGTTATCTCCTCCAGAAACAGTTCCTATTTTTATATTATAATATAGTCCTGATGGAGAAGTTTCTATGTCAGTTCCTTTATCCCAACTAAATATGGAAATTCCTTCTGATTGATAAGTTGCGCTTAAACTACCAGGAGGAGAAGGAATGCTATTGGGATGCGTATCGCTTATATTATTTTGATATATCCTGGTGGTACTGGTTGCACCTGTCCATCCAGTCAATAATAAATCCAAATCGCCATCATTATCATAATTTCCCCACGCTACTTCACCATATATAGATATTAGTTCACAACTTGTATCTTCCTCAAAAACACCATTATCATTCCTAAAAAGTCTAGTCTTATCTGAACCTGAAATAACCAAATCTAAGTTTCCATCATTATCATAATCTCCCCAGGCAGAGCTATAACCATTTCCAGAGACACTTTGCACATAGGCAAATGCACCATTATTATTTCGATATATAGAACAAGTGCTTATCAAATCCAAATCACCATCATTATCATAGTCTCCCCAGGCTAAAGAAGGATAACCAGTGGCACCGAAACCACCAACACAGGTTAAAACACCATTATCATTTCTGTATAGTGCAGAATTAACTTCTGCCCATCCTGTATTGACACATCCCTGAATGGCAAGGTCTAAGTCACCATCGTTATCGTAATCGCCCCAGGCAATTGCCCCTCCCGCAATTCCCATTAAACTTTGAGATGTATCTTGGATAAAAATTCCACCTATATTCTTATAAATTATTGTATAAACACCATTCCATGCATCTTCTGGGTTAGGGTCCCCAGTTATGGTTAGATCTAAATCACCATCATTATCATAATCTGCCCAGGCTATATTGCCACCAGCTAAACCCATTAATGGGATATTAGAGTTATTAAAAGTTCCATTATCATTTCTGTATATTCTTGAAATCCCTGACCAATTATTAATAGCCCCGGTAAATGCCAGATCCAAATCGCCATCATTATCATAGTCTCCCCAAGCAACATCACCACTCCAGACCCCTTCAATATTTGCTTGAATATCTGTAAAAATTCCTCCTCCATCATTACGGAATATCTTAGTAACCCCACTTGAACCATCATGTCCAATTATGGCTATATCAAGATCACTATCATTGTCATAGTCTCCCCAGGCAACATCACTCGCAGATAACCCCGCTAAAATGATTCCTGAATCACTAAATGTAGATGAATTACCAATTTTTATGGTACTCACTACCATTATTATTACTCCTACAATAAGCTGTGAAAATTTTAACATAGTTAATTTCCCTCCTTCAAACAAAATTTTTACTTTTTGTAATATTTATAATATAGAAATTTATACTCTCTTTTACACTCCGTTAAAAATATGAAATATTTTATAAAATATAGACTTAAAATTTAGTTATAAGTGATATACGGTGTGTATCTCCTAAATCGTCATAATCACAATACGCATAATCTAATCCAATACCTGTTCCAGGAATCTTAAATCCTGCTCCAAAGGTTAAATCAGATGATTTTAATTCATCTTTAGTGAGTGTTTTATACCCTGAGCGCAGGGCTACTATATCTTTAATCCAATATTCTGCCCCAAGATTGAAGTTGGTATCATTATCTGAAGGGAAGTTAACATCCAGACTTAAGGTTAAGGCATTATTCAATAATTTATATGCCCCACCCACTTTAATATTTAGTGGTAAAGCATCCTTTTCACTGATAAACGCCTTCAATTTAGGACCGAGGTTCTGAATGTTTGCTCCAATGGTAAGATTTTCTACTGCAGGTTTGTATAAACAACCGATATCTAAAGCAATACCCGTAGATTTTTCATTATTTATCTTCATCTGGATGTATTTTAGTGTTGCACCTAAATTGCAATTATTTATCATCTGTCTTGCATAGGAAACTGCTACTGCAATATCCTTACCATCGTATGTCCCAAGTTTTTTATCCGGCCCATCACCATATTTATCTATACTTCCAGAATCTAACAGAGTAATTGCCCCACCCATAATTCCACCGCGTATTTGACCTGGATGGACATAAGCGAGGTAGTTATATTTTATCTCCTCCAGCCAATCTGAATACATAAAAGTGCATTGTCTTTCTTTAATCCCAGCAATACCCGCTGGATTCCAATACAGGGCATTAATATCATCTGCCCCTGCACAAAATGATTCACCCATCGCAATAGCTCTTGCCCCTTGCCCAAGTTTCAAAAATACTGCTCCTTTACTCCCTGGTGAACCTGCATATGCAGAAATACTCACTCCTACCATTATTAAACCTACAATTATTCTTTTCATCCACTTCATTTTTTATCTACCTCCTTCTAAAAAATTATTATTGGGAACGATTCATTTCCATCATACCTTGCTGAAAATAGATTTTTTGGTATCATTCCAGGAGTAACGATAATACTGGACTGTGCTGTCAATGTACAATTTACTCTATTGCCTTTTCAAGATTGAATTCGTGGGTAGAGTCGCTTTAACTTTAATGTCGACCACCTCCATAAAAAAGTTTCTCTTTATGGATATATCGACAAAAACAAAGAACTCCTTAAATTAAACTTGAAAAGGCACTATGTTCATCGTCGCTTCTCCTGAAAAATAGTGAAATAGCAAATTAGAATTAGCCCTAGGCTCACATCTTGCACATACACCTCAACTTAAAACTATTTTCCACCCCATGTTGTGCCCCCACGGTTTATAACCATTATTTACTCTCTAAAAATCTATGTAATCTGTGATTTTAACTTGTTCAGGTAAGAAAATACATATTCCACGAGTAAAAAACTCACTTTTTATCCCTCGTCAGGTTTTAAAGAAAGAAATATTTAGGTAATCTAAAAAATATATAAACCTAAAATCAAAACAATCTTAGAATTGAATTCATAAATAATATTATTGTATATTGGGCACTCACAATCTTGTGTTAGAAAAATTTTCTTTCTTAAATAAAAAATACCATAAAATTTTGAATTTGTCAATAGGTAAAAATGTTAATTTTTTGTTAATTTTAATTTCATTCACTATTGACAATTATAAATTTCTGTGGTATAATAAGTTAGAAGGAGACAGAAAATGTACCTTGCATTGTTTGGTTTTATAAGTTTTGCACTTAATTTTATATTTGGAATATTGGTTTATTCCTATAATAGTAAAGATATTGCTAATAAGACATTCAGAAATTTAGTACTTGCTATTTCCTTATGGTGTTTTGGAGTAGGAATGGGTTACATATCAGTTAATGTAGAGATAGCATTCAAATGGGCAATTTTTAGAGCAATAACAGCATTCCTTATAGCACCATGTTTTGTACATTTTTGCTTTGCTCTATCAAGGAAATATAACCTGTTAAACCAATTTATTTTGTTCCTCATATATTTACCCTGTTTGATTTCCATACCTATGATTTTGATAGAACCCGGAGTACTTATTAAAAATATTAGCATTAATCCTTTTGGAGGGTATGAGAAAGAGTTTAACACACTGTACCAAATTCATGGGTTATATTTAGCCTCTTGTGTTATAATTGGATTATATACAATTATAAAGGTAAGATTACAAAATAAACTACTTCAAACCAGTATATTTATAGGATTTATATTAGGTTGTACCTCATGCCTAATAATCTATTTTATCCTTTATCCGGTATTTAACATAAATCTTTTATACATAGGTCCATTATTTACATTAGCATTTCTATGTTCGATTGCATACGCATTAATTCAACCTGAGGGTTTGATGAATGTTAGAGTTAGAGAGATATTAGGAGAATTCTTAGTTAAATCAATAAGTTATATACTTTTAATTTTGACATCAGTGATAATATTTGTCAGTGTATTGTATTTTACTAAATGGATGTGGATTCCTGGCTTTGAATCAAATATTTGGGTGTATTTACCTGGATTGGGCTTGGCAGTCTTTGTCTCAACACATTTTAAACCAGGAGCTTACACATTTGCCTATAAACTTATATATGGTGCTCGACGATTCCTCTGGAGAAAAAGATTTTTAGCCCTTTCTTTAAACCTTAAAAGAGATTGTCCAAATGAAGAGGTAATAAAATTAATTAGAGAACAAATCCCTAAGATTATAAATACTAATATATACCATTTATTGTTTTATAACCAGGAGAATGATACATTTAAAATAATAGATTCAAATAAAGATGAGGTAAAAGATACAGAGTTACAGCTAAGTATGGAAGATGCATTAATCCAGAGAATAAACATAGGTAATGGACTAAAGGTAATAAGTGAAATTGAATCTGATGCTTCATTTGAAAAGGGTATTTCTATATTTAAAAGGTATAAGGTAGAACTATGTCTGCCCATAAAACAAAAAAAAGAATTATTAGGAATTATATGTTTTGGGAAAAGGAATTTATTCCCTCACTATGACTTAGAACAGAAAAAAGAGATTAGTAGGCTTATCTATTTGGATGCTTTACCATTTATTCAGGGTTATTTAGAGAGTAAGTTTAGAAATTTACCTTACATAATTTCTATCTATATCCGGGATATACCTGATAAGGTATTTGAAACTAAAGATGAACATTTCTTCGAATATCTACTTAACCCTGATAAAGTAAGGATAAAAATAGTGAAAGATGGAAATAAAGTTTTAACCGAAGATCTGGAATTAATTCCACCCGAAAAGATAATTTTTAATTATCTTGTCTATACGGCATATATAAATGCGGTATTTGATAAATATTCACAATGGGATACAATCCCTTCTTCTAAACGGATTTTTTCAAAAGAATTAGCTGATTCACAAGGATGGGTAGCTAATGCCCTAAATGCTCATCATGGATATGTTCCTGTAGAAAGCAGGATAAGGCAATGGATAGGTAATATTCGTTATGTGTTAAGTAAAATGGATGCCGCAGATTTAATCCCTCGTGAAACTACTTCTCGTCGAGGTAGAGGTAAAGGATATACCATAAACGGTAAAATAATCTTATTAAAAGAAACTGTTTCTAAACTGTAGTTTCGTCATTTTTTATCAAAGATTAACCACAGAGAACACAGAGAAATTTTTAGGTTTAAAAACTTTGTGGTCTCTAATATTGTGGTAATTTTAAAGATATTCAAAGAAAATTCCTTTGCGAAAATAAGTTAATTAAGTTAATTAGCATTCTAATCTTTTATCTTCTTATTCTCTCAATTCGCTTAATCTCTTAATTCGCGTTTGGTATAGAATGCTAAATCTTGCTTATATTGAGAACACCGAGAAAAATAGACCACTTATTAATCGAAATTTGACATAGATATGGCTATGAAATTCCAAATCACCAATTCCAAATTCCATTTAGTGAATTAGTGAATTAAGCGAATTAGCGAATTAGTAAAATCTAATCTCTAATTCACTAATCTCTAATTCGCTTTTTGGTATGTGGAATTTG
>JBFLXS010000094.1 GCA_040755795.1 bacterium
TCAACACGACACCAGGATTAATGTCTGAAGGGTGGAGCAAGAAAAAGTTTGAGCCATTTCTCCAATTCTCCCTTTTCCCCATTTCTCCTTGTTTACACTTCTAATGTATAGCCCTGAACGGTTACGATTTTTTAGGGTGTAGGTTTGATAACGAACTATCCCCACTTTTTACATCCTCAATTCTACTATCTCATCTCCATCTTTTAAAATTACCTTATCTTCAAATACCTCATCTATTTTTACCCCTTGGATGTAATCTCCTCTTTTGAGGAAATATTGATGTGCTTTGTTTCCATCTTGAATTATTGCTGTCCCACTACTTTCATCAAACACTACTCCTATTAATCTTAAATTACCTACTCGCTTCTCTAAAGGAATTTTAAGCGGTATATCTGGTGGTGGCGATTGAGGTGGAGGTGGAGGTGGCGCAGATATTACGGGTAAATTAGGTAATGACTGCTGAACTACTTTTTCTTTCACCTCTTCCTCCACTAAAGGAACAAATAAATATCGACTACCAATTAAATTACTATAATACGAATAGGGTTTAGAAGGAGGTAAATTTATAGCGTTTAACTTTATCTCCCCTCTTTTTCTACTGATTACTAATTCTTTTTTGGGCAAAGAAAAGTAGATAATAATTCCAATACAGAGAATTAAATTTGCTAAATATAAAATTTTATTTGCAAAACTTATCTTATTTAAAGCTAACATTGTGTTATTCCTCTAAGATTCTACTTATAACCAACTGGGCAGATAAGACACCCTTAGTTCCACTTTTTGCTTTTAGTCTTAAAGATGAAACCGTTAGAAGTTTAGATGATAATTGATAGATAAATTTTGTCAGGTGATTTATTTCCCCTTCTGCCTCAACTACGATGATAAGTCTTTTATAAAATCCCATATCCTTAACTATTCCCGGCTTAATATCTACTAAATAAAGGTTTGAAGCCTTAGATATAGATTCTATCACTTTTAAAGTATCCGCTAATTCCTCTTCCAGAGAACCTTTTATCTGTAATGTCCTGGAGAATTTGTTATATACCGTAGAGATTTTATCCTTTTGGCTAATAATTCGTCTATTTTTTAAAAGTTGTATTTCCTTAGATAATACCTCGTTGTTCAATTTGGACAAAAAATTATAGCCTGGTTCAAGTAGATAAGTATATCCTGCATAACCAAGAATGACAGCACTGGTAATCCATAATAATCTTTTTTCTCTTTTGGCAAGTTGTGAAAAAGTCATAATCCTTCCTTTTCCAGTGGACAATTAATTTGAAAATCAGTTACTTCACGATTCCCTACTCTTCGTTTGGTAGCATAATTTACCTTTACATTCTTGAAATAATCTGAATCTTCCAGTGTAGAAATTAAGGAGAACACTGTTGACATATTTCTTGCCTCTCCTCTAATGATAGTCAAGGTTTCTTTTTCAAAGATAAGTTCATTTAAAGAGATATCCAGAGGAATTAATCTATAAATTTCTGCTAATATATCAAGGCTTAATTGCTGTTTACTCATCTGCTCAGAAATAGCATCAAGTCTTTTTTTCTTTAATTCCATATCCTTAGCTAAAGGTAGATTAATCCTAATTTCTTTATCAAGATAATCTATATATTGATAAGTAGCACAGAGTTTTGTAATGGTAAGGACAGATAAACTCAAGATTAAAAGTATTACCAATATACCCGATAAGATAAAATTAGTATGTTTATCTTTTTGTCTTTGATTTATTTTGATGGATTCAGGTAACAGGTCAATCCTCTTTTCTGCAGAGCCAATAACTAACCCTACTACTGTTGTTAGTTGAGGCATTTTATCTGACCTCTGAGCTCTGTCTTCTGACTTCTGTCCTCTCTTTTCAGGTGGAACAATAAAACCTTTAAAAGGGGTACATATCTCCACAGGAATACCTATATCTTCCTCTAATCTTTTATCCAGTCCTTTTAAACTTGCTAATTCACCACTAAGGATAATTTTTTCAATCCCTGCCCCTTTAATTTCTCGTTTGTATGCATTTAAAGATGTCCTTAACTCCTCGGCTATTCCTTTTAAAGGGTCTCCTCTTGGGATAGAGACACTACGGGTAAAGAGTAATCTATTTTGATTAATAAAGATAATATCCGTAGTCGCAAATCCGATATCTAATATGGCTATGGATAGAGGAATTTCAAGTTGGGTATGCCGATAGGAATTAAAGATTGCCTCGGATGTTAAAAGAATTCGAGTAGGTTCTAATTTTATTTGTTTTAAAATCTGCAGGTGTTTGTTAACAATGTCGTTATGTGCTACCACTAACATTACTTGTGTGGAATTATCCTGTTGAGATAGGATTTGAAAATCTATGATGAGTTCTTCTAAAGGATAAGGTAAGAGTTTACCTGCCTGGAATTTAACCATTTCTACCAGTTCTTTTTCATCTACGGAGGGTAATTCTAACCATCGGATAGTAACAAATTGCCGATTGATACAGGTATGAAGATTAACTATCTTAATTTTATTTTTCTTTATGAGAGCATCTATAGTTTGAGCTATTTTAATATCCTTTGTCTCATCCTCATCTTGAGGTATTTGAGTAGAGCATAATTTTAATAGTCTAACCCTTCCTTTTGAGTCTTTCTTTACTTGAATTATCTTTACTGAATAATCATCAAAGTCTATCCCAGTAATAATCATTGTCTAAATTATTCCTCTCTCCAATATTTTATCTTGCCTGTTTCGAGGTCAATTATTGAAGTTATTTTTTTAGTTACTTTATTTACTATCCCGGTAGCACTAATTCTAAAGGTATTAGAATTAGTAGTAATTAGTTGGCTAATTGAGTTGTATTTCTCTCCTATTCCAGGGACATTCTTTATATCCTGTGGTGTTTTAAATATATTATCATCCTCAGTCCCTTCTTTCCCATCAAATTTTGCTCGATAATCAATAATATTTTGAGCTAATTCTTCATTTAGTAAGACAGATAATACCTCCTTAGGTGCCGTATTAATATTTATAGCCCCTTGACCATATACTGTTATCAATTGGTTAATTTTATCTTCTCCATATAGTATTTTTGAAATTACTCCTTTGACTAATAGTAATTCTTCTACGGATTCAAAAGGTGCATTTTTACAATGATAATTTTTTAAAATACTTTGATAATACTCATCTTCAGCTCCACAATCTTCTTCCTTAATATTTACATCCCTCCAGTCAATTATGCAGGAGACTATCTCTTTATTCAACTGTGGTAACCTTTCAAGGACAGTTCTTGTAGCATAATTCAGATTAATTCTGCGTTCCTCATCACTTACTTGATAGATAAATCTTCCTCTGTCCAATTCTACCTCTTTTTGCCCATTCCACGGTTCATTAAGGGCAGCATAATCATTTGTATCTTTTTTTAACTCTGCAATAGCATAATTAATTCCTGCCTTAGCTAAGTATAAAGCCCGTAGGGAATCAATTTGAAATTTAGTCAATTTTATCTCTACTCTCATCCGATGAGAGAAAGAAATGGCTAATAAGGTTAAGATAGTTAATAGCCACAGGGTAACAATCAATACCACTCCTTTTTCATCCTTCATTGTTTTCATATTGAGCTTCCTATGGGAATCCACACCGTCGTAGTAAACATCTTTTTATCCGCATAGAGAGAGACTTTTACTGCTTTAGGTGGTTTATTCGTCTTCCATGTTTCATGCCAGATGTCTTCTAAATCCAGATACTTGAATTCTACTTTATCTACAGATTCTATCATTGTCTCCTCTAAATCTTTATTCTCTTGCCATGCAAGAAAAGTTTCTCTCTTTAAAAGTTTATTTTCATCCCATTGATAGGTTATTTTTGATAAAGTTTGTTTTTGTGTATCTAATGCTAAAAAATTCAAATAGGTATCTTTACCTTCAAATTTCTCATTCCCTAATTTAGTTGTATTTCTAAGTGCAGTGGATATCTCATCTAAGGATAGTCTTAATTCCTGGTATAAAGATACCTTTTCATCACCCCTTTTAGTTACACTAATTCCTTGACTAAATGTTGTATAGATAGCCGTGATAATAATCATAAAGATTGATATACCAATAAGCACTTCAATCAAGGTAAATCCATTTATAAGTAAGTGATTAAATCTACTATCCCTTCTTTCCATTCTACTATTACCTTTACTTCTTTCAAATCTAATTCCTTTATTTTCTTAATTTCGGCTTTCCATGTAAATTCGGATTCATCTTCAAATCCTCCCTCTATCTTTCCCGAATAAAGTTCTTGTGTAGTATTTTCTAATTCACTTATCTTCTGGGCAAGTAAAAAAACCGCCTTTGTATAATTCTTAGATACCTTTACTACCTGCAAACTTATCATAAAAGAGCTTAAGATTAAAACTATTCCCAGACAGAGAATAGACAGGGAAAGCATCACTTCAAGAAGGATATAACCACTGTTACTCCATATCTTTCTTGTAAATCTTAACATAATTAATCCTTGTGCCAAATGTTAAAATATACTCTCTACCCTCTTCATCTCTAAGAGTTAATACCCCTATATTAACTCTACCATCAGGATAGAAGATAATAGCATCAAGATAGCTATTCATTACAAATTCTTCTGGAAGACAATGGACTTTTTCAGACTTAACATAATAATCAGGATAATTAATTGGGTCTTTTTCTACAGATAACCAGTATTTTTTACCCTGATAATCGAGATTCAGTTTATATTTAGTCCTTTCTAAGACAGCCTTTTGTCGGGCATAGGTGATCAGTGATGCAATTTCTTTAGCCACGATAGAGGTTTTAAGAGATTTGTATGTTCCTTTAAAAGATGGTATAGCGGTTAGTATTAGTATTCCTATCATAGATATAACTATCAATAATTCAAGTAAAGTAAAACCTTTATTCTTTCCTATCTGTTTGTGTTTCTTCCCAGTTGCATACATCATCACCGCCACCTTCTACACCATCCTTTCCGTAAGAAATTAAGTCGTAATCTTCATTATGCACCCCCGGGCAGGTGTAATGGTATGGATTATTCCAGGGATCTACAGGTATTTTCTTCTTAAGATAAGTTCCTTTCCAGTTATTCGGGATAGGTGGAGTAGTAGGTTTTTGTCTCAAAGCGGATAATCCTTGCTCAGTCGTGGGGTAGGAATCATTATCTAATTCATACATATCTAAGGCAACTGAAATACTGACAATATCTGCCTTTGCTCTGGCTATTTTGGCTTGATAAGTCCTGCCGGCAAATCTCGGTAACACCATAGCTACCAATATGCCAATAATAATAATGACAAGCATAAGTTCGATTAAAGTAAAGCCCTTATTGTTTCTCATACCTCAGTCCTCCTATTTTTTACTCTACTAAGATATTCATCTTAAAAATAGGTAATAGCATGGCAATAACAATAAATCCGACCATAAATCCCATAGCCAAAATCACTATTGGTTCTAATAATGAGGTGATTACTTTTATTGACCTATCAAGTTCCTTTTCATAATTTGAGGCTATTTTTAATAATGCCTTTTCTAAAAATCCACCTTCTTCTGAAATAGATACCATACTGACCATTAAAGATGAAAAAAACTCTTTGTCTATTAAACTATTCGCAAAACCTTTACCTTCATTGACCTGTTTATAAATTCTATCAATATCCTCTTTGAAGATTAAATTACCACTCTGGCTACTAATTATTTTTATTGCCTCTAATATGGGAACACCGTTTTTCAATAAAGTACCTAAATTTAAACTAAATTTTAAAACCTCAACCTTTTTTATAACCTCACCAAGATAGGGTAACGACAATAAGAATTTATGGATAGTTAAACGACCTTTTTGAGTAGCAAGCATCCTTTTTATGGCAAAGATGACAATTATAAAAGAAGCGAATATCATCCACCAATATTTAGCCATAAAATTACTACTAAAGATTAAAATAAGGGTAGGGAATGGTAGATTTTGTCCTAAATCCTCAAACATAGTTACTAACTTCGGGATAACAAAAGTCATCAGGAAACAAATGCTTATTATTCCTACCGCGACTAATAAACAAGGGTAAATTAATGCGGTAGAGACCTTCATCCTCAAATCTTCTATCCTTTCAAGATAATCTCCTGCCCTATCTAACACCTGAGGTAACATACCTCCTGCCTCTCCAACCTTAATCATAGCTACTAAAAATGCAGGGAATATTTTAGGGTATTTATTTAGGGCATCAGAGAATTTCATCCCTTGCTGAACATTTTTATTTACCTCCTCGATTATTATTTTAAATTGTTTATTTTGGGTTTGTTGATATAATATGGATAAGGCTTTATTTAAAGGAAGTCCCCCTTCAAGTAAATCTGATATTTGTCTGGTAAACATAGTCACTTCCTTATTATTTATTGGGTTAAATCGCCATAGTTCCCTTTGTTCTCTGTCCTCTGCCCTTTGCCCTTTGCCCTCTGCCTTCTGTTCTTCCTGTATCAAAACAGGGAAGTAACCCATTTCATTTAACTTATCGACAACTATTTTTTGTGATTCAGCAACTATGTTACCTTCAAATATATTACCCGATTTATCCTTTGCCTTATATACAAAGTTAGGCATTCCTTCTCCTCAAATCAGAAGTCAGAAGTCAGATGGTAGAAGTCAGAAGTCAGAGAATTTATGCCATTTGTTCATTAAACTATAAAGCATAGCATTGACCTCGCCGTATCTACCATACAACTTTTTGTGTTCATCCTCAGTTATATATTTGCAATCCCTTGCAATATCCAACCATCCTCTTGTTTCTTCAGATGAACCCAAAGAATCATTCAAGTGCCTGTTGAAGACTTGTTCATATTTTCTTTTAGCATATCCTTCTCTTATATTTATAGCTACCGATCTTGAAGAGCGCCTTATTTGATCTGTCAATGAGTAAGTTTCTTCTTTTGGGAATTTCTTTGTTATCTCAAATACCTCCATCGCTAATTCATAAGATAGCTGGTACACTTTCAAATCTCCAACATTTTTAATCATCTAATCATTCTCCTCTCTCCTCTATCCTCTGTCCTCTGACCTCTGTCCTCTGTCCTCTATCCTCTGTCCTCTGACCTCTGTCCTCTATCCTCTGCCCTCACTGCTGTGTTATTCTTAATACCTCTAATTTATTTGTAATTCCTGCTTCTACCTTTTTCATTCCATCTTCAAGTAATGTCTTCATCCCTAATTCAACCGCCTTTTCTTTAATTTTATAAGTAGGAGATTGGTTTAATATTAACTCCCTTATCTCATCAGTCATTAATAAAATCTCATAAACTCCTGTTCTCTCTTTATAACCTGTATATCTACACTCCTCACAGCCAAACTTCTGTCCTCTGTCTTCTGTCATCTGCCCTCTGTTTCCTTCCTTACACCCCGGGCATATCTTCCTGACCAATCTTTGAGCAATAATCGCTTCAATAGATGAGGATATCAAATAAGGTTCTATCTTCATATCCAGTAATCGGGCAATAGCTCCTGCGGCATCATTAGTATGTAAGGTAGAAAATACCAGATGTCCGGTCAATGCGGTTCTAATCGCCAATTGTGCTGTCTCTAAATCCCTTATTTCTCCTACCATCATTATATCCGGGTCATGGCGGAGCATCGAGCGGAGTGCATTAGCAAAGGTAAAATCAATCTTCGGTAAGACTTGCATCTGGGTTATCCCTCTTATTTGATACTCAATTGGGTCTTCAATAGTAATTATATTCTTTTCAATAGAGTTAATTTTAGTCAAGCAAGCATATAAAGTAGTTGTTTTCCCAGAACCAGTTGGTCCTGTAACTAATATTATACCATGTGGCTGAATTATTAATCGATTTATTGTTGATAAATCCTCATTACATAACCCTAATTCTTCTAAGGTATATGGTTTTCTACTCAAAATTCTTATACTTACGCTCTCTCCAAAAGGTGTAGGAAGAACAGATACTCGTAAATCATATTCATCTTTGCCTACCTTAATCTTTATCCTGCCATCCTGTGGAACTCTATGTTCTGCAATATTTAAATCTGCCATTACCTTTATCCTTGAGATAATTGCCTGGTGGAAATGGCTAATTTTATCGGGTATAGGAATATTATAAAGTATGCTATCAATACGGTATCTTATGGTTAACTCTTTTTCATAAGGCTCAAAATGAATATCCGTAGCTCGGCTATTAATAGATTCTAATATAATTTCATTAACAAACTTAATTATCGATGGGTCTTTGGCATTATTACTTATATCTTCAGATTCTTTTGTTTCGCTTGTAATTTCAAGTTTTGCTCCTTCAAAGTAGTCTCCTCTTGCCTTTATTCCTTCTATGGTTTCTGCCCCTATTCCATAGTATTTTTTAATTGCCTTCAATATATCTACTTCATTACTTAAAACAAGTTTTATTTCGTACTTTAAGAGGCGTTTTATGTCATCTAAGGTATGAATATCTGTGGGATTAGTCATAGCTACCGTGAGATAACTATCATTTAAAGATAGAGGTATAAGTTTATAATGTAAGGCAAATTTAGCGGAAACCTTCCTGATTGCCTTCGCCTCTATCTGAATATCTTCTAAATTCACATAAGGAATATTTGTTGTCGATAGCCCTTCCTTTTCTTCTGATATAGATGAATACATACTATTCCTCTCCCATTCTTTTAATTTTTGATTTTTGATTTAAATCCTAAATCTATCCTCTGTCTTCTGTCCTCTGTCCTCTGTCTCTGTTAACTCCCTTCTCCAGTAATAATTTTAGGGGTAAGTAAAATAACAAGTTCTGAGTTAAGTTTCTTAGTCGTCTCTTTCTTAAATAAATAGCCCAGAAATGGGATATTCCTTAAGAAAGGTACTTGAGCAATCTCCTTGGTTTTCTCTTCCTTTACTAACCCACCAATAACAATGGTCATCCCATCTTTTATCCTTATTTCACTTTCTACATTAGAGGTTTCTACTACCGGGATGTTATTATCTACATATCTTGTTACAGCACTTACTTCGGGTTTTATCTTTATAGTAACAAAATCATCCTCACTTATCTTTGGGGTAACAAAGAGTTTTACGCCCACATCAATATAAGTTACCTTTTGCACTTTAATCGGATTCCCTTGTTGTGGAACTACAGTCTCTTCAGTGATATAAGGCACATTACTTCCCACTAAAATTTTTGCTTCTTCCCCGCTTATTACTGCTACTTTGGGGGTAGAGAGTAATTTTGTATCTCCAATAGTCTTTAGTGCCTCTAAGAGTATATGATAATCATCGGTATTTAATACCCCTGCCTCTATCCGAATTCCTGCCTCACCCTGGGTTAACGCACCAAGGTTAGTCTTGATATTCAAGTTATCCGTCTGCTGGGCTAAATATTCCCAGTCTATCCCAAATTTAAATTCATCTGATAAATTTACCTGGATAATTTTTGCCTCAATTACTACCTCTTTTGTCTGGGTATCACACGTAGTAACAATCTCTTTAATCCTCTTTATCTGAGAAGGCAAATCACTTACTATAACTTTATTTGTCCTTTTATCCATCTTAACTGTTCCTATCTCTTTAGTTAGCTCATCCTTTATCTTTTCGACTATTTCTTCTGGTTTAGCATAGTTAAGGGTAAAAATTTCTGTGCTCAGCTCAGGATAGTTATCAAACTCTCTAATCAATTGGGAAATTACCTCTACCTTTTCAGATATATCCGTAACAATAATCTTCTTATTTAAAGAATCCGTTTGAAGTTTTCCATCTCGGGATAGGAGACTCTTTAATGCTGGCTCTAACTTCTGTGGTTGAGCATAAGTAAGGGTAAAGGTCTTTGTTATTGATGGGGTATCTAATGCCTTGATAATCTCTTGCATCTGCTGGATTAATTCTGGTAAATCAATAATAATAAGTTTATTTGTCCGTTCATCAATAAAGATTTTACCTTCTCTTGACTTTACTCCATTAAGTAATTGAAGGATGGAAGTTGGTTGAGCATATTTTATTTCAAGCATTGTAAGTATTTTGCGGTCGTTCGCCTTTTTACCACATAACTGTTCATATTCATGATTAGCCATAACCTTAATTAATTCATCCTTCTTTTCATAAGCTAAATCATTCACCTCGCAGATAACCTTTAATGCATCTTCTACACTTATCTCCTCTAAGAATATCGTAACTCTGCCCTGCACATTCTTGCTGGCAACTATATTCATTCCACCTTTTTTAGCCAGGATATTAAGCACATCGATTATTTCCATATTTTTGACATTAATGGTTATTTTATTACTCATGGTGCGTTTAGTTGGTGTTTGAATTTCGGGAGGGGTTCTTTCTATCTCTCTATCTGTTGTAGGTTGTGGAGGTTGTGGAATTTCCTGCCCTAATATGGTTTCTTGCCTTAATTTTTCCTGAACCTCTTGAGGTAATGACTCAGGAGGAAGTGGAAGTTTTTTTGTCTCCTCACATAAGGCGTAATAAGGGAAAAATAAAACTATTGCCAGACATATTATTTTATTCATCATCATTTTCTCGTAACTGGTGTTTTTCCGATGAAAACTTAACCGCACAGGTCGAAATTTTGTTATTCATCAAATTTAATTTTAAATGAAATATAGTGGCTATTGCCTAAATCATTTCGAGGAAGATAAGCATAGTCTAATTGGAATCTTCTCTCTACAAATCCTATGCCCAGAGTAATTCCTTTAGTATCATAGCCAATTTCATAACCTACTCTTAGATATAACCTTAAGTTATTATCTATTAGTTCTCTTTCTATTCCTGCATATTCTAGACCTACATTAACTTTCTTACTCTCATTTTTAGGTTTAATTAAATCTATCCCTAAAGTTACTTCATTTTCATAAGGAAGGGAAAATCTATATCCTCCACCTACTCTTATATTGAAAGGTAATGTATCTTCCTTTTCTTTATATTTTACTTTTGAGCCTAAATTCTGAATTCCTGCTCCTAAATTCATATTTTCTGAAACAAGTAATAATGTCCCGAGGTCTAAAGCATGTGCCTTTGTTTTTACTTCTTCTGCCAGTTCACTCTGAATTGCTTTTAAGTTAATACCCAGTGATAATCTTTTGTTCACCATAAATCCATTCGATAAAATAATCACATAATCACTTTCTGCTTTTACTTTTTTTGACTCATTATTAAGGTAATTTATCTCCATATTACCTGCTTGAAGTGTTATTAAACTTAGACTAAATACACTACCCGAATTTATTCTTTGAGCATACCCAAGCCATCCATAGTTTGTATCCACAAAACTTGAATAAGAGGCAATAAACTCTTTATAATTAATTACAGATAACCCTGCTGGGTTAGAAAAAATACTATTGATACCATCAGGTATTCCTACAGATGTTTCTCCCATCCCCACAATTTTAGCACTCATTGGAAATTTAAGCACTACTAATGCATGTGTTTTCTCTGCCTCAACATTTTGACTAAAAATGAGCCACAATAATAAAAAAAGCCAAATTTTCCTCATTCCTACTTCTCCTATTTTATGACTGCCATCTTCTTTATTTCCTCAAAATAACCAACATTAAAATACGCTAAATATATTCCACTGGCAACTATTTCGCCATCTTCATCTTTACCCGACCAGTTAAGTTGATATTCTCCTGCAGATTGGTTTTTTAACACAAGGGGACTTACCAATTCACCATCTAATGTATATATCTTAATCTCTACAAAGCTATCCCATGAAAGGCTGTATTTAATAATTACTTCCTCACCTTTTGTTGGGTCAAAGAGATTGTTATAAAGGGCAAAATATGGTTTTAGAGGAGTAGAAGTAAATGTTTCATTCGAATAATCTGATATTTTCCCATTATAACGGAACTTCCCCCAGAAAATACACAAAAAGGCTCCATTAACATATTGATAATTAAGAAGATATGTTAATTAGGCTTTTTTAATTTTCGTAGATACACTATGGACGGGCGATTTTATTACTAA
>JBFLXS010000095.1 GCA_040755795.1 bacterium
TCCTCTGGAGCTAATTTTTGGTTAATTTGATTCCTCCTACAAACAGGTTGCCTCTACGAGGCTAATTATTTTTTGAAGTTACAACTATATAACATATCTTCCTCTTGATGTCAACTAAGCAAATTATCTCTTTTTTGTTAGTCTGGCATCTTTTATCACTCAAAATTCTCCCAAACCCGCATCATAACTAAAAATCATTTGCAACGCTCTCCCTATTTACATTTCTGTTTGAACGGAGATAGCATTTTAAATGTATTTGGGAATCTTTTTTCTTCAGTATGAGGTAGAAAAAGGGCAGCGATGTATTCATTCATAAATTCAGAATTATCCGAAAGCTCAATATTTGTCATTGAATTAGCAATCTGTTTTACCTGCTCGAACATCTCTTTTGATAGGGCACAAAGTGTTGTTCCAAGTAAAGAACCATTTCCGATAAATATAAATTTTGAAGATGAGACCTCTGGGAAAAGACCGATTGTAATTGCCTTTTCTATCTCAAGGTGAAATCCCAAATTCCCCGCAACGATTATCTTAGAAATATCCATAATAGTAAGACGAACACTATCAAGTAATGTGCAAATACCAGCATACATAGCTCCTTTGGCACGAATAAGGTCATCAAGGTCAGGTTCGGTAATAACTATATCGCTGGCGATGTCAGTCTGGTCTGCGTAACAAAGAACATATTCCTTTATCCCCTGCGTCGTTCTAATTCGTTGAGTATCGATATTGGTATTAAATTTACCCTTTTGAGATATTATTCCTGTCTCCAATAACTCGGCGACTAAACTAATCAATCCTGCACCACATATTCCTTTTGGGGGTTTATGACCAATCGTAATGAGCATTGGTTCATAATCATTACCTATTTCTACTTGCTCGATAGCGCCAATGGTTGCCCGCATTCCATGTTTTATTGTGCCACCTTCAAAGGCAGGTCCGGCTGAACAGGAGGTTGTGATTAACCAATCTTTATTCCCCAAAACTACCTCACCATTAGTGCCAATATCTATAAACAGGGTTAATTCATCAGATTGAAAAAGCCCTGTTCCAAGCACACCGGCGGTAATATCCCCACCAACATAACTTGCCACCCCGGGCAAAATATAAAGATGGACATATTCGGGAAATTCAAGCCCAATTTTGGAGGCTTGAATCTCAATAGATGAATTTGTTACCGGAACATAAGGTGCCTCACGCAGATATTTAGGTGTAATTCCGGCTAATAAATGCACCATTGTTGTATTCCCTGCGGCAACAAGATAGGATATCTCCTGGCGGGTGATGTTTTTCTCGTTAAGTATTTGAGTGATGAGTAATTCTATGGTTTTGACCACCGCCTCTTGCAATATTTTAAGCCCATCACCCTTTAACGAATACACTATCCGCGTAATCACATCTTCTCCGTAGCCAATCTGAGCATTGTAGTCTGAGACCGTGGCGAGAATCTCTCCGGACGAAAGGTTAATTAATCGAACATAAATTGAGGTTGTCCCAACATCAATGGCAAGGGCAAAATGTCTATCCTGTGTATTCCCCTCTTCAATATTTACTATCTTTGGTTTATTTTTCTCCTCTTCAAGTAAGGTTAGAGTAATCTTAAAGTTTGATTCTCTCAAGGTCTGTGGCAGTTTGTTTAAAGAAAAAAGGTTAATTGAACAATCTTTATATGTTGACTTAATTGCTCTTTTAACACGGGAGAAATCATCGATATTATCCTCTTTAGTTGGAGGGGGTAATTCAAGATAGTATTTATTCAATAGGGGGTCGAGTTTATAATCTGGTCTTATGTCTTTCAGGGATTCTGGGATAAGAAGTCGTTTTGAAACAGATTCTTCCAGCAAGCGTTTATCTGAAAATTGGGATTCTGCCGGAATTCGGACAGTTAGGTCACTCTTTATCTTAGAAACACAGGCTAATCTGTAGCCCTTTTTTATTTCTTCAGCCGTGAGTTTTTCTGATATTCCGCCTTCGATTGTGCCTGATTCAATGATAACCTTGCATTTTCCACAGGTGTGATTTCCACCGCAAGAGGCGGTGATATAAAGCCCAGCCGCCGCCGCTACACGAAGCAAACTCTCACCATCAGCCGCATTACCTATTTCTCCACCTGGATAAAAGATAACCTTATGTTGTTCCATTGCATAGATAATTATATGTCATTTAAGGCATTTTGTCAACCGCTATTTACAAAGAAACCTGATACATAGTTTTCTTGACTTGTTATCAAATTTATGGTATAATTACCTTGATGGATATTTTAAAAGACCTGAATCCACAACAAAAAGAGGCAGTGTTACATACCAATGGACCTTTATTGGTTTTAGCCGGGGCTGGTTCGGGCAAAACCCGTGTAATTACCTATCGAATTGCTCATTTACTTACTCAAGGTGTAAAACCAGAGAATATCCTTGGCGTAACATTTACAAATAAAGCCGCAGATGAGATGAAAAAGCGTGTAGAACTTCTTTTAGGGAACTTCTTTAGTCGCTCAAGATTCTGGATTAGCACATTTCATTCTGCCTGCGTGAGAATCCTCCGCGCTCACCTTAAAAACTATAATTTTACTATCTATGACGAAGAAGACCAACTTAGTCTGGTCAAAGAATGCTTGAAAGAAATAAATCTTGCCTTCCAACCAAAGACTGTCTTATCAAACATATCCAGAGCAAAAGAAAATTTAATCAAACCTCAAGAATATCAAACGGCTAATTACTTTGAAGAAAAGATTAAACAGGTATATGAATTATATCAAACTAAATTAGACGAAAATAATGCCTTAGATTTTGATGATATTTTGATGAAAACCATTCTCTTGTGGCAAGAATCTCCAGAAATTTTACAACTTTACCAGAATAGATTTAAGTATATCTTAGTTGATGAATATCAGGATACAAACTATATTCAATATCTCTTTACCAAAATGTTAGCCCAAAAACATAAGAACATCTGTTGTGTCGGAGATGATGACCAATCAATCTATTCTTTTAGAGGGGCAGATATTAGCAATATATTAGAATTTGAGAAGGACTATGATAATGTGAAAATTATCCGTTTAGAGGAAAATTATCGCTCGACTGAGGTAATTTTGACCATTGCCAATCGGGTGATAAATCATAATCTCAGTCGCAAAGGGAAAACACTCTGGACAAAAAAGAAAGGTGGGAGTCCTGTAATAACTTATATTGCCTCTGATGAACACGCTGAGGCGTCTTTTGTTGCCAGAAAGGTTACAGAAATGAGTAATCAAGGAATTAAATTAAACGATTTTGCCGTGTTATATCGAGTTAATGCCCAATCGCGTGTCTTAGAAGAGGCATTTCGACGGGCAAATATTCCTTACTCGCTTATCGGTGGCATTAGTTTTTATGGCAGAAAGGAAATCAAGGATGTATTAGCTTACCTGAATATCATTGCTAACCCGCAGGATACTTTAAGTTTAAAACGAATCATCAATGTCCCGGCACGCAAGATTGGCAAAACAACTATCCAAAAAATAGAGGAATTTGGCTTTCAAAAAGGCATTCCTCTCTACAAGGCACTAAAACAAATAGATACTGCTGACCTCTTACCTAAAACTACAACCACTTCGATTATGAAATTTGTAGAATTAATAGAAAATTTCACAAAACTTAAAGACTGCAAAAGTGTGCTTGAATTGACAAATGAGGTTATTGTTAAAACAGGATATATGGAAGACTTACAGGAATTAGAAGAAACCGACAGAATTGAGAATATAAAAGAGTTTCTTATCAGTATCGAGGAATTTGAGGCAACAAATGAGGATAAAACTTTAGAGGCATTTTTGTCTAATATCTCGTTATACACTAATATTGACCGTTGGGATGATGAATCAAACAAAATTAGTCTAATGACCTTACATTCAGCCAAAGGATTAGAATTTACTTATGTATTTATTACCGGGGTAGAAGAGGGGTTACTGCCGCATTTCAATGCTGAGGATGAAGAAGAAGAAAGACGACTTTGCTATGTGGGAATGACTCGAGCCAAAGAACAATTATTCTTGAGTTATGCGATGAATAGAAGATTATATGGCGGTGGATTTAGAAAACCCTCAAGATTTCTGCTTGAGGGAAAAGGACAGATTTGAAAAAGTAAAAACCTAATCCCATTAGTTACCCGTTACCAATTACCAGCTACCTGCTTTTACTTTCGTGAAACTCTATTGTCGTGTTGAGTAAGTTTTGCACGGGGCATCATCAGGTTTCGTAACCTGCAAACGGATAATTGGTAATTGGTTAAATAGTTTCGTCCTGAGCTCAGCCGGTAATCCCTCAGTTATCAGTGGTAAAAACTAAATAGAAATTTTCTCTCGCAAAGACGCAAAGTTCGCAAAGATTATAATTTATTCCTTTACGTTCTTTGCGCCTTAGCGAGAAATTTAATCTTTATGCCTTTCTTCCACCAATAACTGAGCGATTACCTCAGCCAAACGGTATTTAATTACCAGTTACCAATCACCAGTTACCAGAATCAAATTCCGTGCGTTATTTGTTCAACACGACACTATCATATTCCGGGGATATATCTATATTCAAGAAGGGCTTTTGTAGAATCTTGCTGGATTTTTTCAAATGGGTTTTTGATTTCCATAAAGTCTAATAAGCGTTTAAATGACTTTTCTTCCTCAACAACTACTGGTTCACCTTCAATATTTGCCAATTTAGCCGTGAATTTTATTACATCTTCATAAGTTCCTAATTCATCGATTAACCCAATTTCCTTTGCCTGTTCACCGGTGAATATCCGACCATCAGCGAGGCTCATTAGTTTTTCTTTCTTAATCTCTGGTCTATTTTCAGCCACAACATTAAAAAATTGGTTATAGGCATTATCAATTACTCCTTGAAGGATTACTTTTTCTTCTTCATTCATTTCTTTAAAAGCAGAACCAATATCTTTATATTTCCCACTTTTAATGATATTAAATTTTACCCCTACCTTTTCAAGAAATCCATGGATACTGGGCAGAGTCATAATGACACCAATACTACCGATTAAAGAACCCTGATTAGCCACAATTTTATCTGCACCACAGGCAATATAATATGCCCCTGACGCGGATATGTCTCCAATGGAAACAACTACTTTTTTCTTTGCCTTTTTAAGTTCTTGTATTTGCTGATATATTTCTTGAACTGCGGCAACTGTTCCTCCGGGGCTATTTATCCTTAATATTACTGCGGCAATATTTGGCTCTTTCTTAAATTTTTTAAGTTGGTCAATGATATATTGTGTGCCACGAAATGGTTTATACAACCCCCCGACATCATCTGAAAGAGTAATCGCTCCATAAATATGAACTACGGCTATCTTCTTTTTTTCTGGCAATAATCCCTTTGGGAATAATGCCTCTTCTACAATCTGTTCCTGGCGAAGGAAAATCGAATAGACTCCCAGCCCAATTGAAATTATACACAAAAGTAAAATAGCTGTAATAACTAAGCTTTCTTTTTTCATTGTTTATCTTCCAACTAATTTTCTAAAGGTTTCTGCATCATGAGAGGCGGCATAGGCCTCTTCAAAGGAAACTAAATTTTTTTGATATAGAACTTTTAATGCCTGTTCTACTGTTTGCATTCCAAATTGTCCGCCCGTATGGATAAGAGTAGTCATCTGGTGAGTTTTTCCTTCACGAATCAAGTTTCTAATCGCCGGTGTGCCCATAAGGATTTCTACAGCAACAACTCTACCTTTTCCATCAGCTCGAGGAATCAATACCTGAGAAATCACACCTTCTAATATCAGTGATAATTGCATCCGAACCTGAGGTTGTTGTTCTGATGGAAAAGAATCAATAAGCCTATCAATAGCTAAAACCACACCACTGGTATGCATCGTTGCCAGAACCAGATGGCCGGTTTCAGCCGCTAAAAGTGTCAAACTCATCGTTTCTAAATCACGCATCTCACCAACCATAATCACATCAGGGTCCTGCCGTAATACCCGGCGTAAAGCATTACTAAAAGATTTAGTATCTACGCCTAACTCCCGTTGATTAATAATTGACATCTTATCCTCAAAAACATATTCAATTGGGTCTTCAATCGTAACAATATGTTTGCGTTGAGTTAAATTGATATTATTCATTATCGCGGCTAATGTTGTTGATTTACCACTGCCAGTAGGACCTGTAACAATAACTAATCCACGCTGTAAATTAGACAATGTCCCTAAAACTGGTGCCGGTAGCACCAACTCCTCAAAATTCCTTATTTTAAGTGGGATATGGCGAAATACCGCTCCAAAAGTCCGTTGTTGCTGAAATAAATTCACTCGAAATCGACCTATCCCTTCTGCCGTATATGCCGTATCTAACTCTGAATCCTCCTCAAATCTCCTTTTTAGTTCATCCGTCGTGATTGCATTTACCATTGCTTTTGTGTCATCTTTAGTCAAAATACTATATCCTTCAATAGGATACAATTTCCCATAAATTCGTAATGAAGGTGGACTTCCGACTTTCATATGTAAATCAGAAGCCTCCTTTTCTATCATTATTTTAAGTAATTCATTAATATTTACCATTTTTAACCCCCTTTTTTTAGTAGAACGCTCTCGGATAAAACTGAGTGTTGATTTTATTGGTCTTCTCCAACAGACAAATTTTCGTAACCGTTCAGGATATAGCCACAGAGTCACAGAGGGAATATATAACTACGAATGAACATAAATTGTAGTACGAGGCTTTAGCCTCGCTTCTGGCAAGCCAAAAGGCGAACCTAAAGATTCGCACTACATTTATGGGATGTCAGAGGTTAATTCGTGTGCATTTGTGGTTAATTTCCTTAATTCTCTGTGAACTCTGTGCCTCTGTGGCTAAACGCTTACAAATTTTCTTCCCCTCCATAGTGAAGGAGAAAGAAACACGGAGGAAGGTCTTTTACCCTCGCTCCTTTAACCTTTTTATCCAACCTGTATCTACTATATTTCTAACAATAGCATATTTTTTAACTTTTGTCAAGAGGCTGACTGAGAATTTTTTTAAAAATATGTAACCGTTCAGGCTATATATCAAAAGTCTAAGAAAGGGGATAAGGAGATAAGAGTGATATGGAGATAAGATAATAGAAATAGATTGAAATTTATAGAAATAGGTAGAAATTGATTGTGGAGTAACTATTCACCACAGAGACGCAGAGGGCACGGAGAATGAACATATTATAAAGAGTAGTATGTATTTACAAATCATCTTAAGGTATTATGGAACAAGAACAGGGTTTGGGCAGTCCATTTTATTATTCTCTGCGTTCTCTGTGCCTCTGTGGTTATATAGCACCTATTAATCGAAATTTGACATAGAGTTCTCTAATCCTCTAATTCACTAATTCGCTAATCTCTAATTCGCTATAGTAAGTTAGCATCATTTATCCACGCTATGTAAAGTTTTGACTAATAACTGCTATAATAGACTGAATAGTTACATTGTGGAAAACAACAAATTTCCATAAATTTCTATTAGTTTCTATTAATTTCAATTTTTTTAATAATATCTCCCTATCTCCTTAATCTCCACATCTCCTTTTGTTACACCACCTGAACGCTTACCATTTCTCATTGGACATTATCCATTTTACATTTAACCGCACAGGTCGAATCTTTTTATTATTCGTGTTCATTCGTGGTTATATATTCCCTCTGTGTTCTCTGTGACTCTGTGGTTATATCTCTAACGGTTACGTCTTCTGCTATTTATCCGTGTTAATCCGTGTCCATCAGTGGCTGAATAATTACAGTAATTCATTTATTTTTGATAATAATTCTGCATCATCAAAAGGCTTGGTAATATAGGCATCTGCCCCTACTTTTTCACCCCATTCCTTATCACTCTTTTGTCCCTTAGCCGTTAACATAATAATAGGAATGTGTTTGTATTGGTCATCTGATTTTAGAATCTGGCAGACCTCGTAGCCACTTTTTTTAGGCATCATCACATCAAGAACAATCAAATCAGGATTCTCTCCCTGTGCCTTATCCAATCCCTCTACGCCATCGGAGGCAGTAATGACATCATAACCTACATTTTCTAATCTAATCTTCAATGCCATGACTAAGTAAGGTTCATCATCTATTACCAATATCTTTTTTTTAGACATCTTTTAACACCTCTTTTATCGTCTTAATCAATTCTTCTGATTCAAATGGCTTGGTGATATAACCATCAGCCTTTAGCACTTGAATCCCTATTAACCTATTACTCAATTCTGTCCGGGCAGTAAGAAAGACAACTTTAATCGCCTTAAGTGAGGCATCTTCTTTAATCTTCCGGCAGACTTCCCAACCATTCATCTTTGGTAACCAGGCATCCAAAAGGACTAAATCAGGTGTTTCTTTATATACCTTATCCAATGCCTCTAAGCCATTAAATGCCGTAATTACTTTATAATTATTTACTTCTAATCTAATTTTTACTGCCTCTACAAGTTGTGGGTCATCATCAACCACTAATATTTTGAACATAGTGTTTTTTACTCCCCTTTGTTTCTCTGGACTTTCGTAAATTTTATGCTACTTCTAAAGTTCTCTTTATCCTTATCAATCGGTTTATTTTGCTTAAAGATGGCAAAATTAGGCTCAAAAGCCTGATGATTTTTTTGCAACTTATCCTTTTTGAAGTTGAGTTGATAAAAAATGCTTCACCTATTTTCTTCCCTTTGTGTCCTTTGCGTTATTACTTTGTGCCCTTTGTGGTTTATCCTTTTTTAACCGCAAAGAAATCGACCGCAAAGAACGCAAAGATTAAAGGAGAAAGGAATCATAGAAAATTCACGAAACTCCAGCCTATGTAAACTTCCAGTTAATAACCGCTATAGATAACGATAATCGTAAGTGTTCAGCCACAGATGAACACGACTGAAACACTGAAAATCCGTGAATCATGTCCTGTATCCGTGTCCGTGGCTGACGGTTTTTCCTCCTGTTGTCCTCTGCCTTCTGCCCTCTGCCTTCTGCTTTTCCTTTCCTATAACATTCCAATTGGGTCAACATCTACATTTATCTTCAAATACCCCGGTATAGTTATTTGGTCTAATGCTGATTTCACTAATTCCCGAAGGGGTTTAGGATTACCTTTAAGAAGTATTTGCCAGCGATATTCTTCCTTTATCTTAGTTAAAGGGCAAGGGGCTGGACCTAAAATAATCACTGTCTTATCCTGGTTATTGCTTCGGAGAATACTACCGAACGTCTGGGCTAATTTAATCGTTTCCTCACCATTTTTACCTTTGATGATAATATTAAGTAGATGAGTATAAGGTGGGTAATTAAGTTCTTTTCTAAATGTAATCTCTTGAGAATAAAAGGTGGCATAGTCCTGTATCTTAGCCGACTGAATAGTAGAATGTTCAGGATTATAGGTTTGAATAATAACTAATCCGGGATTTTGCCCTCTGCCGGCGCGACCAGCAACTTGCGTCAGTAATCCAAATGTCCGTTCTGCGGCACGAAAATCAGGCAGATTTAACCCCACATCTGCTGAAACTACCCCAACTAAGGTTACATTGGGAAAATCTAATCCCTTAGCAATCATTTGTGTGCCAACTAAGATGTCTATTCCACCTGATTTAAAAGAAGAAAGAATATTATCATGAGCCATTTTAGGTGTAGTTGTATCTAAATCCATTCTTGAAATTCTTGAATGTGGAAATAATTTTTGTAATTCATCCTCAACCTTCTGCGTGCCTGTGCCAGAATACCGAATTTGTGTCCCCTGACACTTAGGACAGAATGCGGGGGCTATTTTTTGAAAATTACAATAATGGCATTTGAGCATTTTGTCTGCAAAATGATAGGTTAAAGTAATCTCACAATGTGGACATCTCATCGTCATCCCACAATCACGACATTGAATAAAGGTGGCAAATCCTCGCCGATTTAAGAAAATGATGACTTGCTGTTGTTTGTTTAGTCTGTCTAATATTGCCTCTTTTAATTTCAGGCTAAAAATACTCCGATTACCCATTTTGAACTCTTCTTTCATATCGATTATTTCTACCTTTGCTAAAGGTCTATGGTCAATTCGAGATGGGAGATGGAGATAGTAAAATTTACCAATGGATGTGTTGTAATATGCCTCTACGGATGGGGTGGCAGAACCTAAAATTACCACAGCATCAGTAAACTTTGCTCGCATAATCGCTACATCTCGAGCATGGTAGCGTGGGACAGAATCATATTGTTTATAAGTAGTTTCGTGTTCTTCATCAATAACAATCAGACCTAAATTTTTCATAGGGGCAAAGATAGCCGAACGAGCACCAATAACGATTTCTGCCCCACCTTCCTGTATCCTTCGCCATTGGTCATAGCGTTCGCCTGGAGATAATTTACTGTGCAAAATGGCTACTTTTCCGCCAAAGCGGGCTTTAAATCGCTCAACTGTCTGCGGAGTAAGTGATATTTCTGGCACTAAAACAATCACCCCTTTCCCTATCTTCAAAACCTCATCTATGGCTTGAAGATAAACCTCTGTTTTACCACTCCCGGTTATGCCATGCAATAAAAATATCTTAAACTCACCTTTTTTAATATATTCTTTGATAGCATTTAAACTCTCAGTTTGCTCTTTGGTCAATTTTAGAGGGTAAGAAGGTTTAAAATATCTATCTTTGTAAGGTTCTCTATCTATTTGCTTTGAACAAACCATAAGAAAATTTTTATTTATAAGATTATTAATCGGGGTGAGGCTTGTTTGTGCTTTTTGGGCTAATTTATCTGGCTCAAGAGCCCCATTTTGATGCAGGATTTCAATAATCGAACGCTGTCTTTGAGTCAGGGTTTGCGCCAATATTCTTTCCTTAGACAGGGCTAATTTGACTACCTTTATCTCTTTGGGTTTTAAAGCAGGCTTTTTAACACGCTCAATCTCTATCAAATCTTTCTGGATAAGACTGTTTATCGCTGAATAAATAGGTCTTTTCTTTAAAATGTTTAATAACTTAGCTAAACTTATCTCTTTTTCTTTTTTTATTAACTCCAGAATCTTAAATTGTAGAGGTGCCTTTTTATCCAGACCCGGCATATCTTTCAGGTATTTAATTCTGGTTTTTGTGTTGATATTAATACCCGGTGGTAGAGTCGATTCAATTACCTCGCCCCAGGAGCAAAGGTAGTATGTGGCTATCCATTGGGTTAGTTTTAACATCTCATCAGATAAAACAGGTGTGCTATCCAGAACATCTAAAATATCTTTTATTTCATAGTCAGCACAGATAGGACTGGTAAGGACATTAATGATATATCCAGTCAGGTGGCGCCGATGACCAAAAGGAACTAATACCCGTTTCCCAATGGCTATATCTTTTTCTAATTCCTTTGGAACCGCATAGGTAAAAGTTTTATCAATAGATAAACCCGAAACTATTTCGATGAACATATTGCTCCTGAAAAATGGTTTTCTCACCGCAGAGTCGCAGAGCTCTGTGGTGAACGATTACAATGTGTTAATCTCATCCGAGCTCCTTATAATTTTATCCTTTGTTATAATACTTGCTGAATAAAACTTTGCACAAGCAACAATAATTCTATCATGGATTTCAGGGATAGTCTTTAATTTCGTAACCGTTCAGGCTATATATCAAAAGTGTCCGAAAGGGGATAAGGAGATAAGAGTGATATGGAGATAAGATAATAGAAATAGATTGAAATTTATAGAAATAGGTAGAAATTGATTGTGGAAAACAACAAATTTCCATAAATTTCTATTAGTTTCAATTTTTTTAATAATATCTCCCTATCTCCTTAATCTCCACATCTCCTTTTGTTACACCACCTGAACGCTTACTAAATATTTTACCGTTGTAACTATTCACCACGAAGGGTACGGAGAGCACGA
>JBFLXS010000096.1 GCA_040755795.1 bacterium
GGCTTAACATCGGGGTTACGGTCAGCTAATATTTCAGAAAGGCTTTGAATAATTTGTTCTATTTCACTACGGGTGAATTTAGAACATATCCAGATAACGAAACGATTAAATTTGTTCATTTGGTTTGCCTCCTTTTAGTGGTTTTGAGAGAAACCAGACACAAATATTTTTTCCCATTATATCACAAAAAATGGGGGGAGGCAAGCCAAATTTACATAACTATCTGAAAATATAAAGAGTTAAGAGAAATTTAGGTAAAAATTTTTGACATTACCTTTAACCAGAGGAGGATATAAAAATGCCAGCAAAAAAATCACTGGTTACACAAACCCAAACCGCAACTAAAGCCCAAAACCTTGGTGAAATGATTAACCTATTTGACCCCCAAAGACCACTTGTTA
Source organism: bacterium (assembly GCA_040755795.1). Lineage (NCBI taxonomy): Bacteria > bacterium. The sequence goes on from JBFLXS010000096.1 coordinate 402, forward strand.
CCCAACAGGAGCAAGATAACTATTTCGTCTTAAGGTCAAAAACATTATTAGAAGAGATAGAGCGCTATCTTATTACCATAGATTCTCCGGTAAAGATACTATTTAGTGGTCACCGCGGCAGCGGAAAATCTACAGAGCTAAATCATCTTGCCCTACTCTTACAAGATAGATTCTTCATAGTCAGATTTTCTATTCTCAAAACCCTTTCTTTGGTTGATCTAAATTATATAGACATAATTCTAATGTGCGGACTTAACCTTATCAACAAGGCGTTAGAAGATAAGGTGAAGATAAATGAAGGTATTCTTCATAACATCCAGGATTGGTTACATAACGAGATTATTAAAGAGAGAATCGTAGAAACCCCAGAAGCACTGGATATCACAAGCGAACTGAATCTGCTGGTAGTAAAACTTACAGGAAAAATAACTAAGGAAAGCATAACCAGAACAATTATGCGCCAGCGCATAGAACCAAGACTGGAAGAGCTTATTGATAAAATTAACCTTACCATCAGTGAGATTGAAGAAAAGACAGCTAAAAAGACGCTTATAATTATTGAAGACATCGATAAAGTTAATCTTCAAAATGCATTAAACCTTTTCTTTCTCCATGGAACTTCTCTAACCCAAATTAACTCAAGAATCATCTATACCTTCCCTATTGCCCTACAATATTCAAATGATTTCCCTCAGATTAAAAGAGCATTTCATCGCGACTTTATTTTACCAAATATATTCATATCTGATAAGCAAGGAAATAAAAACTTAAAAGGAATAGAGCTTTTAAAAAGGATTATCTTAACACGGGTAGAAGCACAACTTATTGCTGAAGAGGCAATCCAGGAAGCAATTAATCTAAGTGGTGGAGTAATAAGCGAATTGATTAGCCTGGTGCAAGATGCCGCTCTTAAGGCTCTTGCCTCAAGGTATGAAAGAATTGATAAAGAGAATATCATCAAGGCAGGGAATAAAATTCGCCAGGATTACCAGGCTCTCCTTACCACAGAAGAATATGAAGTCTTAGAAAGGGTTCATAAAGGTGAGAAGAAACGCGGAACAAATGAACCCATTGTCCGAGACCTGCTCCATAACCTTGCTCTATTAGAATATCGTAACGATGATTTATGGATTGATGTGCACCCCATCGTTAAGGACATCTTATGAACGAAAAGATTAGTCAATTTGAAGATGATTTTAAGAGACTCCTTACCTTGATAAATGTTATCAGGAGAGGTAGTTTTATCGTCGCAATCTATGACCAGGAAGAAGTCCCAAAGCGAATTACTGCGAGGCTTAAAGAGAATTTTTCCGCTATGCCATTCCACGAGTTCTACATCACCTCAGATAACCCGGACCCATTACAGCTACTTAGAGACAACAATCTACCTTCTGACCCGCCTGCGGTAGTCTCTTTCTACGGTTGGGATGATGCCCCGACCGACGCACTAAGCAACCTGAATTTATCACGGGATGTGTTAGCAGAGTATAACCATAACTTTATCTTTTGGGTTCAGGATGCAGGCTTTGCTCGGATTGCCAGAGAGGCACCGGATTTATTCTCAAGACGCACCGGCGGTAGTTTTGATTTTAAGATTACCACACAAAGATGTGGTATCCTCTGCCTCATAGATATTGTCAATTTTACTCCCCAATCTGAAAGACTGGGTCCTTCCTACACCCAACAATTCCTTGATTACTATTACCACGAATCCAAACAAATTGTTGAAGGTTATGGCTTTGAATGGATAAGGTCTATCGGTGATGCCGTGCTCTTTTTTGGCGACTCAAATAAGACGCAGGAACTTATCAAGGTGATGCTTGCCTTGTTTCGGGAGCGGCAGATAAAAGATAGGTTTGGCTTCAAGGTTCTATTGCGGATGATTGCCCATCTGGGTTATTTCCAATTCTGGTTTGATGAAAAAGACAAGAAGATAGATTTGACCGGCTCTGAGGCTATAAGAACATTTAGAATAGAGAAAGAGGCAAGGCAGGATGAATTAATCGTTACCGATGCCTTATTTCAGGGATTACAAGCCCAGCTTAAGCCAAATAATATCAGTTCCGTTCCCTTAGGCGAGTTTCATCTAAAAGGATTTACCCAAACCCAAAAAGTCTTCCTCCATTGCCTCTTCCTGCCACAGGAAGCAGGGCTATCTGACCTTGAGACAAAACTACAAGCCCTTAAAGAAAAATTAAAGACTATCCCGGTGCTGGGCGGATTGTATCCACCTATTGACATTGAGCAAAACTTTATCAATCTTAACATAGATATAACCCTTGCTCAAAAAACAGCCCTGTCAAAAAGAGCGGTTTCCCTACCCAGAGGATTGAGTATATCTGCAAAGGAAAGATATGAGGAAGAGAAGGAAAAGGAAAAGGCCTCATATACCGCCAAAGAGGTATTTGAAACATTTAACAAAGGATTTATCTATGGTATTCCTGGTGCAGGCAAGACCACTATCCTGCACTATTTTACCCATTCTACCTTCAAGGAGGGAAAAACACCTATCTTTGTGTGCTGCAGGGAACTGCCAGACTTTGGCAAATGGTGTGAAAGGATGGGTCATAAACCTGAATTGGCAAGATATGAGCGGTCTTCTGCCATAGAATACCTCCTTTCTGGCTTCCTATTTCCTAAAAGAGAGCCGGAAACCTTGACTGTAGCTGAAGAAGTTGCCTTACAAACGGCAAGAAATGAACTCCTGCAACAATGGGAAAATAATTCATTAGCCCTATATGTGGATGGGTTTGATGAAGCATCATTAGAAAACCGCCAGATAATAATGGAGATAATAAAAAACCTGATGAAAGAAATTAAAGAGCAGGACAAAAATAAACTCTTCCTTACCTCAAGAAAGATTGAGGATGATTACCCCGCCGAGAATCTCCCCATATTTACGGTTGCCTCGCTTGAGCCAGAACAACTACGGCAATTAGTTAAAGGCTTTTATGGTGAAGAGACAGAACTTTATAAAAGATTTGATGAGGTTGTCTGGCGGGAAGAGGTGGTAAAAAGAATTGCCGGCACACCACTTACCGCTATCCTGCTGATGATATATTATCAGTTTTTTGAGAGAATTGAAAGAAGATATGTAATGTATGATATCCTCGTCAAGTTCTTCCTCTTACAAATATGGGAGAGGATAAAATTGAGGGAATTTGAATATCCTGAGAAGATAAGGGAATTCTTCATTGAAGCCAAAAAAGATTCACTGGCGAAAAAACCTGATGCGGCAAAACAATATGATTGCCTCTCTTCTCTATCCTACCAATGCCTCTATGAATCGGTAACTGGCTCCCCCCGTAGAGACATCAATCAGACTACTATCAAAACCGAAATTAAGAAAAGCGATGTGAAAGATGCAGATAAGTGGCTTACGGAACTCATTAATACCCAGCTCCTCATCCCTTCAGGCTATGAAGAGTTAACCCTCCTCCATTCTACGGTGATGGAATTTTTAGCCGCCAGATGGATAGCAATAAATAAAAGGATAGACATTAAAGGGGTTGCCCGGATAGATATCGCCCATCAATTAGAGACCCTATCTATTGCCTCTGAAAAGGATAGGGAGATAGGATATAGTATCATTGCAGAGCTTAAAAATGGTAAAGATTTAGCCCATACCTCACTTTTATACCGCTGTTTATGCGGGCTGGAAAGGATAGAGAAAGAGGAGCTGGAAGAACTTCAAACTATACAACCGCAAAAAGAAAAAGAAGAAGAGATAAGCAAGAAAAGACCTGAATGGGTATATAAAACCCTGAGTGATGTCCTTATGAGTGAAGATAAAGGGGTATTAAATGATGCCTTAAGGCATTTTGATGGCTCAGCCAGGCTACCCAGAAATACATTGCTGGAAACCTACATCCCGGCTAAAAATTTCTTTGATACCTCCTCTGAATTGCTCAATCTACGAATGAACTTATTAGAGAAGATAGTCCAGAAGGAGATGATTGATGCCTGGCAAAGGAAATGGCGGGATGAGTCTTCTTTCTTCTATTCTAATGTCCTTTGTCTTGATACCCCGGGATACCATCCTGAGGACAAAAACTTTGAATATTACTCAACGAATGTAGGCAGGTCCCTTCAAGGCTTCTTTGGCTCACCTAACCTGAAACATGATAGTGAGGTGAGAGGTTGTGTCTTCTCCCCGGATGGCAAAACCATCCTCTCGGCATCATGGGATAAAACCCTCAGGCTATGGGATGTAGCCAGCGGCAAAGAGATACGCCAGTTCTCAGGACATACGGGTGGGGTGTTTAGTTGTGCCTTCTCTAAAGATGGCAAAAGCATCCTCTCTTCATCAAGTGATAAGACCCTCAGGCTATGGGATGTAGCCAGCGGCAAAGAGCTGCGAAAGTTCTCAGGACATACGGATGATGTAGAGAGTTGTGCCTTCTCGCCAGATGGCAAAAGCATCCTCTCGGCATCAAAGGATAAGACCCTGCGGCTATGGGATGTAGCCAGCGGCAAAGAGCTGCGCCAGTTCTCAGGACATACGGCTGAGGTGTATAGTTGTGCCTTCTCCGGCGACGGCAAAAGCATCCTCTCGGCATCAAAGGATAAGACCCTGCGGCTATGGGATGTAGCCAGCGGCAAAGAGATACAGCAGTTCTCAGGACATACGGCTGATGTGTGGAGTTGTGCCTTCTCTGGGGATGGCAAAAGCATCCTCTCGGCATCAAGGGATAGAACCCTGCGGCTATGGGATGTAGCCAGCGGCAAAGAGATGCGCCGGTTCTCAGGACATACGGCTGATGTGTGGAGTTGTGCCTTCTCTGGGGATGGCAAAAGCATCCTCTCGGCATCAAGTGATAGAACCCTCAGGCTATGGGATGTAGTCAGCGGCAAAGAGCTGCGCCAGTTCTCAGGACATACGGATGATGTGTGGAGTTGTGCCTTCTCTGGCGACGGCAAAAGCATCCTCTCGGCATCAAGTGATAGAACCCTCAGGCTATGGGATGTAGTCAGCGGCAAAGAGATGCGGCAGTTCTCAGGACATACGAATGAAGTGTTGAGTTGTGCCTTCTCTGATGACGGCAAAAGCATCCTCTCGGCATCATGGGATAAGACCCTGCGGCTATGGGATGTAGCCAGCGGCAAAGAGATACAGCAGTTCTCAGAACATACGGCTGCGGTGTTGAGTTGTGCCTTCTCGCCAGATGGCAAAAGCATCCTCTCTTCATCAAGTGATAATACCCTCAGGCTATGGGATGTAGCCAGCGGCAAAGAGATGCGCCAGTTCTCAGGACATACGGATGCGGTGTTTAGTTGTGCCTTCTCTGGCGACGGCAAAAGCATCCTCTCGGCATCATGGGATAGAACCCTCAGGCTATGGGATGTAACCAGCGGCAAAGAGATGTGCCAGTTATCAGGACATACGGCTTATGTGGAGAGTTGTGCCTTCTCGCCAGATGGCAAAAGCATCCTCTCGGCATCATGGGATAGAACCCTCAGGCTATGGGATGTAGCCAGCGGTAAAGAGATGCGGCGGTTCTCAGAACATACGGATGCGGTGTTTAGTTGTGCCTTCTCTGGCGACGGCAAAAGCATCCTCTCGGCATCATGGGATAGAACCCTCAGGCTATGGGATGTAGCCAGCGGCAAAGAGATGCGGAAGTTCTCAGGACATAGGGATGAGGTGTTGAGTTGTGCCTTTTCTATAGATGGCAAAAGCATCCTCTCGGCATCAAGGGATAAGACCCTCAGGCTATGGGATGTAGCCAGCGGCAAAGAGATTCAGTGTATCCATCTTTTATGGATACCGAGGAATATAAGCCTCACTAATGATAAAAGTGGCAATCTCCTAATCCTCACCGCCAACCAGAACGGCACCCTGAGCTTGTTTAAGATAGAAAAAAAGGATATGGGGGTGGACCCCAAGGTCTCTCCTTGATCTGGGGGCTTATTTAAAAAGATAGAACACGGATTGCACGGATGAAACGGATTGACACGGATAAAGAATCAGTGAAAATCCGTTAAATCCGTGTCATCTGTGTTCTATTAAGATATGGAGTGATTATGTTACATTCTGATATAACGGAAAAGATCATTAAATCGTTTTACCAAGTTTATAACACATTGGGTTACGGATTCTTGGAGAAAGTTTACGAAAATGCACTTATTATTGAGTTGAAAAAGCTGGGATTTTATATATCACAACAGCAAAATATCAGAGTTTACTACAATGGTCAGGAAGTAGGAGATTATTATGCTGATATTGTTGTTAATGATCAGGTCATCATAGAACTTAAATCTGCCGAGAGTTTGAGGGAAGAACATAAAGCACAGTTGATAAATTATCTCAAGGCGACAGATAAAGAAGTTGGCCTTGTGTTAAATTTTGGTAAGACACCAGAATTCAAAAGGGTAATTTTTACAAATGACAGGAAGGAGATAGAACACGGATTGCACGGATGAAATGGATTGACACGGATAAAGAATCAGTGAAAATCCGTTAAATCCGTGTCATCCGTGTTCTATTCTTACGGCTATTTTTAGGAGAACGGCTATGTCCACATGGTGGACACAAAGGAGGACGAAAATAGTGGTAGGAGATAGAAGGTGGGAGGTAAGGAGATAGTCGTGAGAAGTGATGTTTTCTTTACTTTCTACTCTCTACCCTCTACTTTCTACTTCCTTATTTTCAAGGGAGATAAAAAATGCGAGTTGGAATTGGAATTGATATTCATAAATTAGTCAAAGGTAGAAAATTGATCTTAGGTGGAGTAGAAATTCCTTATGAAAAGGGATTAGAAGGCGATTCGGATGCCGATGTTCTAATCCATGCAATTATTGATGCCTTATTAGGCAGTGTGGGGCAGGGAGATATTGGCAGAACATTCGGTGTAGGCAAACCTGAATTAATGGGAATTTCCAGCATTACCTTGTTAGAGAGAGTTTATAAAATAGTCACTGAGAGAAATTTTATTATAAATAATATTGATGCCTCCATTATCGCCCAAGAACCGCAATTGTCTCCATACATTGACCAGATGAAAAAGAATGTGGTTAAAGTGATTAATGTTGAGGAAGAGGAGGTAAATATCAAAGCTACTACGACTAAAGGACTCGGTATCATTGGTGAAAAAGAGGCAATTGCCTGTGTAGCCGTAGTAAGTGTGGTAAAAATAGGCTATGGAACAGAAGGTTAGGGTAAGATTTGCACCCAGTCCAACAGGTTATCTTCATTTAGGTGGTGTCCGCACAGCATTATTTAACTGGCTATTTGCCAGACATCACAATGGTAAATTTATCTTAAGAATTGAAGATACGGATTTAGAGAGGTCAGAACAAGCCTCTGAAGGAACAATTATTAGTTCGTTGAAATGGCTTGGGCTTGATTGGGATGAAGGTCCTGAAGTCGGTGGCGAGTATGCCCCGTATCGCCAGCGAGAAAGATTAAAAATTTATCAAGAATATGCTGATAAACTCTTGCAAGAGGACAAGGCATATTATTGTTACTGCACTGAGGAAGAACTGGAGGCGAAAAGAAAACAAGGAATACACGGATATGATGGTAGGTGTAGAAATTTAACCACATCGGAAAAACAACAATTAACAGACGCAGGCAGAAAACCTGTCATTCGATTTAAAATCCCGGAAATAAACGAGATGATTGTCGTCCAGGATTTAATTCGAAGGGATGTAGAATTTTCTTCAGAAATCCTACATGACTTTGTCATTATTCGCTCTGATGGTGTTGCGGCATACAACTTCGCGGTGGTAATAGATGATTATTTAATGAAAATAACCCATGTCATTCGTGGGGATGACCATTTATCAAATACCCCTAAACAAATATTACTCTATCAAACATTCGGATTTGACCTGCCACAATTTGCACATTTACCAATGATTTTAGGACCAGATGGGGCAAGATTCTCAAAACGACATGGGGCAACATCCACAGAGGCATATCGAGAACTGGGCTATTTACCAGAGGCATTGGTCAATTATCTGGCACTGCGCGGTTGGTCTTCAGCTGAGCAAAACAAAGAAATTTATTCTGTGGATGAACTCATCAAAGATTTTTCATTAGAACGGGTGACCAAAAGTCCGGCTATTTTTGACATAGATAAGTTAAACTGGATGAATGGCAATTACATTAGAAATGCTGATTTGGTTAGATTAACTAAATTGGCTATCCCTTATTTGAAAAAGAAAGGATGTGTTACCTGTTGTGGTGATTTTGAGTGGCTTAAAGCAGTCGTGGATTTGGTTAAAGACCGCATAAATTGCCTGTCAGAAATTACTGACCAGGTTGATTATATATTTAATTCAAAAATAATCTTCGATGATGAGACAAAAGAGATTTTAAAGGGTGAGAAGGCAACCCAAATATTAGATTGCTTCTCTAAAAAATTAGAACAGACAGATGATTTATCCCCAGAAAAGATAGCATCAGTGATTAAAGATATAGGAAAAGAAATTGGTGTCAAAGGTAAAGAATTATTTATGCCAATTAGAGTGGCATTGACTGGTAAGATACACGGACCTGAATTACCTGAAATCATAGCGGTATTAGGCAAGGAAGTGTCTTTAAAAAGAATTAAAACCAATTAGCACTGAACAAAGAGCACGGGTAACCGTTCAGGTAATCCTTTACCGCAGAGACGCAGAGAAACAGAGAGGAAAATATCTTTTTTTCGCGTTTTTCGGTGTTTAAAAATGCGGTGGTGTCTTAATCTATTAGAACATCTAACGGGATTCATTCGTGATTATATATTCCCTCTGTGTTCTCTGTGGCTCTATGGCTATATCCTGAACGGTTACAAATTTTGGAAAGGACAATGAATAATCTCCATATCTGCATAGATTTCACTATTAGTGTTATTTTCAGACACCACCAAAATTTTCACCGAGAATTGCTGTGGTAATATGAATTATATTGACAATACTTATTATTCCGAGTATACTTAATAAAACAATGAGCAAGAAGTCGAAAAAAAGTTTTGATTATTATAATCTAATCGTAGAAATTAACTTAATGCTACTTATCATTTCAGTTCCCTGGTTTATTGACTTGAGATTAAGTGGGGTAATGATAGGCAAATTAGCCTTGATGCACCTTTTCTCCGGAATTATCCTTATAACCTGGTTAGTAAACTTTTTCCTGTCTAATCAGATTAAATTCTTTCATACTAAATTTGACCTGCCACTTCTTTCCTTTCTTGTCGTGAGTATTGCCGCAACTATATTCTCTAAAAATCCTTATTTAAGCCTGGTTGGTGCCTATTATCGCTATGAAGGATTGATTACCTTTATTAATTATCTTTTTCTGTTTTATGTTGTGGTAAACTTCTTAAATCAGGATTCTATTTATCGAATATTAAATGTAACTGTTTTTACAGGTGGTTTAATCGGTTTTTACGGATTAATGCAACATCTAAACCGTGATTTAGTGGGATGGGGGGCCTATGATAGCAATCGTGTCTTCTCAACTTTTGGTAATCCTGTTTATTTAGGTGCTTATACCGCTACTTTACTTCCTATTGCCCTTGCTTTATGTTTGCAGGAACTAAAGATTCAAAAAAAACCAGCGATTAAGATTAAAAATATCGCGGATAAAATTAAGCAGTTAACTCAATCCCTGGTCACCATTTGTATCAAAATTAGTCCCTGGTTTTACGGAATGTGTTTAGCTCTTATTTTAGCCGGTTTATGTTTAAGTATGGGACGAGGGGCATCTATTGGATGTGGACTTTCAATGATTGCTTTTCTGTGCTTATCCCTGAGAATAAAACATAGCTTTATCACAAAAAAGGTAATTATTGCCTTAAGCATTCTTATAGTTGTAGCTGGATATTTCAATCTTAAACCTGAAACTTCTTCGTTTGGAAGAATTTTACAAATGGTTAATCAGGCTGTTAAGGTAGATGAAGAGATGCCTACGACTTCTTCTGAGACAGCATTTACCAGAAGCTTGAGATCCAGTGCAGGGGCAAGACCCATTATGTGGCGAGATTCATTTAGAATTATTAAGGATTATCCCTTGCTCGGTATCGGTCCAGAGACATTTGGACTTATCTATCCACAATATCGCTCTTTAGAACTTATTCTGACCGAAGGAGGACAATATGGGCGGCCGGACCGAGTTCATAATGATATTATAGATTTAACCTTAGCAAAAGGACTTTTAGGATTAGGGGCATACTTGTGGATGCTGATTATCTTCTTCGGGCTCTGCCTGAAAGGGGCTTTTGCGGTAAATAAAGAAAATAGGCTTGTGAATATTGGTCTTTTTTGTGCGGGGGTAGGTTATTTTGTTCAGAGTCAATCCTGTTTCTGGATAATTCCCAGCACATCTATTTTCTTTATCTTCTGTGGTGTGGCGGCAAGACTTAATAGTCAAGAGGGGACGGCATCCATTTCCCTTCCTGAAATCCCCAGATGGATTAAGTTAGTTATCTTCATAATTATTATTCTCCCAATGATTGTTATCACCAGGTTCACGATTAATATTTATTCTGCCGACATTGAATTTAAACAAGGCAGAGACCTTTATTTTGGAGGGGCAGTAGTTGATTCCATCCCAAGATTTGAAAAGGCATTACTCTTAAATCCTTATGAAAGGCATTATTACGAACATATCTTACATGCATATTTAGATACCACTCAAACTTTTAAAGAAAATATTAAAAAGGCAATTGAAGCAGGGGAAAAGATTACAAAAATTTACCCCGAAGATACTATTTTTCATAACTTACTTGGCGTTGCTTATAGCCAGGATGACCAAATAGATAAGACTATTTCCGAGTATCAAAAGGTATTGGAATTTGACCCGTTTTTTGCCGATGTCCGGGGTAAATTAGGGACAATCTATATGAGTCAAAAGAAATATGATAAGGCAATCAAACTGTTTAAACAAGGATTAGAAGTAAATCCTGAATGTGGTTTATCTCTCGATAATCTATCTAAAATATACGCTCTCCAGGGTAAGACAGAACAAACAAAGGCACTGCTTAAAAAACTTATCACGACAAACCCGGATAATTTTGAGGCACATAATAATCTTGCCCGAATTTACTATGATGAAAAGAATATCACGGAAGTAATTAAGGAATGTCAGGAGATGATTCGGATTGCCCCTCAAAATATAGAGCCGCGTAAAAATCTTGGCTCTATCTATTTTCAACAAAGACGATTTCAAGAGGCATATTTAGAATTTACGAAAGTATTAGAGATAGACCCAAATAATACCTATGCTAAAAATTTAATTCGGATGATTGAGGAACAGAAAAAGAAGTAGTAACTATTCACCGCAGAGACGCAGAGGAACAGAGAAAACATGGAAATAAATCAGGTAACTATTCAGCATACCAAGCAAGTAGGTAGTAGGAAGTAGGAAAGTAGGAAGTAGGAAAGGGGGAAAATACTTCATACTATTTTACTCTTAATTGATTTGATTAAAGCTATAAGTATCCTACT